>NZ_CALLYO010000210.1 GCF_937858865.1 uncultured Amaricoccus sp.
CGCCCGCGCCGCAGCCCCTGGTGCGGCAGCCGCGCCAGCAGCGTCAGCCCCGCCGCCGCCACCACGACCCGGAGCAGCGAGGCGGCGAACGGATCGACCCCCGCCGCCATCACCGGCCGCGCGATCAGCGATCCCGTCGCCTGCCCGGTCGCCGCCCCGAGCCCGCAGGCGGCCCCGACGAGGAGCGACCCCCTTACCGCCTCGAGCGCATGGCCGGACGCCCGCCCCCGCCCGTAGAGGATCGCGAGCGACACGCCCGCGACCGTCAGCGAGATCCCCGCCACCGCCGCCGCGCCCAGCGTCTCGCCGAGCACCAGCCAGCCGAGCAGCGCCGCGATCGGCGCGTTGAGCGCGAAGAGCACCCCCGCCCGCCGCGGCCCGAGCCGGCCGACCGCGGTGAAGAGGAGCGAATCGCCGATGAAGATGCCGACGAGCCCCGACAGCACCAGCGGAAGGACGGTGCCGGCATCGAGCTGGCGCCAGCTCCCCCCGGCCAGCACCACGGCCGAGAACATCGCCACCGCGAAGACCTGCCGCCAGCGGTTGAAGGCGAGCGCGCCGAGATGCGCGACCGGCCCCGGCGCCAGGATGCCGGTCACCGCCCAGCAGGCCGCCGCGCCGAGCGCGGCGATCTCGTGCACCGGCACGGCCGGTCCGTCAGTCGACGAAGGCCTTCTCGTAGACGAACTGCCCCGGGTCCGCATTCGACCCCTCGGCGAAGCCGAGTTCCTCGCAGATCGCCTTGTGGTCGTGCAGCATCGCCATAGACCCGCAGATCATCACCCGGTCGGTCGCCGGATCGAGCGGCGCGCCCGTCGACTCGGCCAGCCGCCCGTCGCGGATCCACTCGGTCATCCGCCCCATGCGCGGGCTCTCCTCCCGCGTGGTGGTGGCGATATGCACCAGCTTGTCGCCCACCATCTCCGAGAGCATCTCGTCCTCGCGGATCCGGCGGACCAGGTCGTGCCCGTAGGCGAGCTCGCCCACCTGCCGGCAGGTGTGGGTCAGGATCACCTGCTCGAAGCGCTCGTAGCTCTCCGGCTCGCGGATCAGCGAGGCGAAGGGCGCGATGCCCGTCCCGGTGGCGAAGAGGAAGAGCCGCCGGCCCGGCGTCAGCGCATCATGCACCAGCGTCCCGACCGACTTCGGCCGCATGACGATCTCGTCCCCCGCGGCCAGATGCTGCAGTCGCGAGGTCAGCGGCCCGTCCTGCACCTTGATCGAGTAGAACTCGAGCTCGTCGTCCCAGGAGGGCGAGGCGATGGAATAGGCCCTGAGCAGCGGCTTGCCGTCGACGATCAGCCCGATCATCACGAACTCGCCCGAGCGGAAGCGGAACCCCTGCGGCCGCTCGCAGCTGAAGGAGAAGGTCCGGTCGGTCCAGTGCCGGATGTTCGCCACCTTCAGCAGCGCCATGCCGCGCAGCGCCTTGTCCACCACCTGGTTCATACGGCGTGCCTCACGCAACGGAATCGTCCGCGCTCATACACGCGGCCGGACGGAACGGGAACCCCTCGCGGCGGGAACCGACGCGACAACCGCCCGTCAGTCGCCCGTCAGTCGCGCGCCGGCCCGTAGAGCGCCACCGCCCCGGCCACGTCGCCCGGCATCAGATGGTCGATGTCGCCCTGGTTGCTGTAGCCCATGAGCGCGCCGGTCGCCCCCGGATGGTCGAGCCCGATGGCATGGCCGATCTCGTGCGCCAGCACCGTCGGCAGATCGAGCGCGCCCGCCGGATCCGGCCCCTCGCCGTCCGACCAGGCGACGAGCGGGTTGAAGCAGATGGCGGCGCGGGTCAGCGGCGCGATGCCCTGCCGCCCCGTCCCGTGCCAGACGTTGGCGAAAGCGATGCGGTCGGGCTCGCCCTGGGCGCCGATGAGGATGTCGGGCGGCTCGCCCGGCGCCGCCGGCCGGAAGCGCAGGTCCGCCTCCCGGCTCCAGATGCCGAAGGCCTCCGCCGCGATCTCGGCGAGCCGTTCCGGATCGCGCTCCCAGGCGGCCGCGAGTCGCGCGATGGGCGCGAGCGCCCGGCAGTTGATCGCGCCGGGCATCGAGACCTCCGCCGCGGCAAAGCCGTAGCTCACCTCCGCCCCGCTGCGCATCAGCGGCTCGCCCCATTTCACGTTCAGCCCGTCGATCTCGAGCAGGCGATAGCCGGCGGCCGCCGCCGGCAGCGCCAGCAGCGCGGCCACCGCCGCACCGGCCACGATCTTGTCGATGAAGGCCCGCCGCACCTCGGCCCCGTCGCTCCACGCTCCGCCCCTCCGATCGTCTAGAGCAGCAGCGACCCGCGCGCAAGCCGCGCGGCACGCCGCGATCAACCGGCGATTC
>NZ_CALLYO010000211.1 GCF_937858865.1 uncultured Amaricoccus sp.
AGCGTGTGCATCTCGTCGATGAAGAGGATCACCTCGCCCGCCGCCGCCGTCACCTCGTTCAGGACCGCCTTCAGCCGCTCCTCGAACTCGCCGCGGTACTTCGCCCCGGCGATCAGCGCGCCCATGTCGAGCGCGAGCAGCCGCTTGTCCGCCAGGCTCTCCGGCACGTCGCCGTTGACGATGCGGAGCGCCAGCCCCTCGGCGATCGCGGTCTTGCCGACGCCCGGCTCGCCGATCAGCACCGGATTGTTCTTCGTCCGCCGGCTGAGCACCTGCATCGTGCGCCGGATCTCCTCGTCCCGGCCGATGATCGGGTCGATCTTGCCGTCCTTCGCCGCCTCGGTCAGGTCGCGCGCGTACTTCTTCAGCGCGTCATAGCCCTGCTCGGCGCTCGCTGTGTCGGCCGTCCGCCCCTTGCGGATGTCGTTGATCGCCTCGTTCAGCCCCTGCGCGGTGACGCCGGCCTCCTTCAGCGCGTCGTTCGCGGCCGATCGGGTGATCGCGAGCGCGGTCAGCAGCCGCTCCACCGTGACGAAGCTGTCGCCCGCCTGCTTGGCGAGCTTCTCCGCCTCGGCCAGCACCTTCGCGGTCTGGGTATCGACGATCATGTCGCCGCCCTCGACCCTGGGCAGCTTGCCGATCGCCCGGTCCACCGCCGCCTTCGCCGCGGCCGGATCGCCGCCGGCGCGGGCGATCAGGTTCGACGCGAGCCCCTGGTCGTCGTCAAGCAGCGCCTTGAGCAGGTGCTCCGGCATGAACCGCTGATGGTTCTCGCGCAGCGCGATCGTCTGCGCCGCCTGCACGAATCCGCGCGCCCGCTCCGAGAATTTCTCGAAATTCATTCACCGTCTCCCCAAGCATCCCGCAGCGGCTTCTCGAGGACCGCCTGCCACAGGCCCAACGAATGTTCCGGACCGGCCTCTCGGGCCCGGTCACTCATCGCCGATATGGGGCCCTTGCCCCATCGTCTCAAGAGCGTCGGCATTGACCCGGTGGAATTATCTGACCAGAGTCAGATGTCATGACCACCGACTCCGTCACCCGCTTCCGCCGCTTCAGCCGGGCCGTCACCTCCGAGGTCGGGGCGCTCGATGCCTCCTTCCTCGGCCGCGGTCGCCCGCTCGGTTCGGCGCGGGTCCTGAACGCCATCGGTCGGGGCCGCCGCGAGGTCGGCGAGATCCGCGACTATCTCGGCCTCGATTCCGGCCTGATGAGCCGGCTCCTCCGCGGCCTCGAGGCCGAGGGCCTCGTCGAGCTCGCCCGCCACCCCGGCGACGCCCGCCGCCGCATCGCCCGGCTGACCGCCGCCGGCGAGCGCGAGTTCCGCACCTACGAGCGGCTCTCGAACGCCCGCGCGCTCCGCCTCCTCGAACGCCATCCCCGCCGCGAGGCGCTTCTCGAGGCGATGGACCTCGTCGCGACCGCGCTCACCCGCGACCGGATCGTCCTCGTAGAGGCCGACCCTGCCGGCGACGCGGCCGGCCACTGCCTCGCGGCCTACTACGCCGAGCTCGCCCGCCGCTTCCCCGCCGGCTTCGAAGTCGCCCGCTCCCGCAACCCCGAGGCGGCGGAGATGTCCCCGCCGCGCGGCAGCTTCATCGTCGCCTGGTCTGACGAGCTGCCTGTCGGCTGCGTCGGGCTCAAGGGAACCGGCGGCCCGGTCGCCGAGGTCAAGCGCCTCTGGGTCGCCCCCGCCGCCCGCGGCCTCGGCCTCGCGCGCCGGCTGATGGCCGAGGTCGAGGCCGTGGCGCGCCGCCTCTCGATCACGACGCTCCGCCTCGACACCAACCGCGCCCTGCCCGAGGCCGCCCGCCTCTACTGCGGCTCCGGCTGGCAGGAGATCCCGCGCTTCAACGACGATCCCTATGCCGAAGTCTTCTTCGAGAAGAGCATCGCGCCGGAAGAAGCCCGACCGCCCGGAGACGGCGGCCGCAAGGAGGAGACCTCCTGACGGACGAGCCCGGACTTGCTCCTTGGCGGGACGCGGGGGGATCGGCATGTACCACGAGGCCGGCCGCGCTTCAGGACGGCACCGGAGTCGCACGCGTGCGACTCCGGGCAACCGATTGAAACTGCTCCGTATTATCCC
>NZ_CALLYO010000212.1 GCF_937858865.1 uncultured Amaricoccus sp.
GGTTGTTCTGCGGGATCAGGGCATCGATGTTCACCGCCGCGCCGAAGTCGAGGCCGGACGCGGGCTGCCCGCCGATGACGCCCGGCTCCGTGGTCAGGGTCAGGTGCTGCAGGAGCCCTTCCTCGGCGGCGACGGAGGCGACGCCCTCGGGCATGCCGATGCCGAGGTTGACCACGCCGTTAACCGGCAGTTCGAAGGCGCAGCGCCGGGCGATCACCTTGCGCGCGTCGAGCGGCGCAGGCGGGATCGCCCCGGCCGAGCTGCGGACCCGGTTGGTGAAGCCGTGGCTGAACGTGGTGGCGTAGGTCTGGAGGTGCTTGTCGGGCTCCGCAAGCACTACCGCATCGACCAGAATGCCCGGGATCACGACCTCGCGCGCGGACAGGGCGCCGGCGGCGGCCATCCGCTCCACCTGCACGATGACGATCCCGCCGCTGTTGCGGACCGCCATTGCCTGGGCGAGGTTGTCGAGCACGAGGGCCTCGCGCTCCATGGTGACGTTGCCCTGCTCGTCCGCCGTGGTGCCGCGCAGCAGCGCGACGGTCAGCTTGGGCGCATGATAGAAGAGCTGTTCGGCGCCGCCGAACTCGACCAGCTCGACGATCTCCTCGGTGGTCTGGTCGTTGATGCGGCCGCCGCCGTTGCGCGGGTCGACGAACGTCTCCAGCCCGACCCAGGTCATCAATCCCGGCCTGCCGGCGGCGATGTCACGATAGAGCTGGCTGATGCAGCCTTGCGGCAGGTTGTATGCCTCGATCCGGCCGCCGGTGGCGAGCGCGCCGATCTTCGGGATCAGCCCCCAATGACCACCGATCACGCGCCGCAGCAGCCCGTCATGTCCGAGCCGGTTCAGTCCGCGGTCCTTGCCGTCGCCCTGGCCCGCGGCGAAGACCAGCGACAGGTTGCAAGGGGCCCCAGTCTCCAGGAACCGCTCCTCGATGGCGCACAGCAACGCGTCCGGGACGCCGATGCCGACGAAACCGGACGTCGTGAGCGTGTCGCCATCCCTGATCAGGTCGGCGGCTTCACGGGCGGAGACAAGCTTCTGTCGCATCGGTTCCCCATACGGCCGGGCTCACTCGATCATGCGGCGGTCCACCCGCCATCCACCGGCAAGGCGACGCCCATGATATTCTCGGCGATATCCGAACAGAGAAAAAGCGCAATGCCGGCCAGTTGCTCGACCGTCACGAACTTCTTGGTCCACTGCGCCGCGAGCAGGACGTCGCGCTTGACCTGATCCTCGGTCATGCCGCGGGCCTTTGCGGTGTCGGGGATCTGTTTTTTCCACGAGCGGGGTCAGGACGTAGCCCGGGCAGATGGCGTTGCAGGTGATCCTGTCGGCTGGATTGAAGGCCTTCCTCGGGCTTGCCCGCGAGATCGCATCCCGGCGTTCGAAACCGCCATCCTGAAGGCGAATCTGGTCCCAATCAGGTGCGCGGAAAGGGGCTGAGCTATACGCCCGGCCCGAAGCCGCCATTGGCCTCGTCGGGCCGCTGCGGTGCAAAATCTCGGAACCAGTCCTTCCCGCTCTCCCGCGCGAGCCGGGAACCGGCCGTCGCGCCGGACCTCCTCCAGTTTCAAAGCCCGGCCAGACCTGCCTCTTGAAAGCGCCGCGCGCCCCTGTCCCAGATCTGGACGAGAACCAAAGCTACAGTTTACAGACGCGATTCGGGACCTCTCTGGAACACGACGCATCGGGCTCCCGATCAAGCGCGCAGGGACGCGCGGTTCAGCGTGACTCCGGCCGGAGCGTTCATCGGGCCTGGCAACCTCACCAACGGCAGGGTTCCGAAAGGGCGGCCTCGATGGCGACCCTTTCCTGAACTGCTGTTTCGGCTTTAGCGATATCGGTACTTTGTGAAGTGTAGCCCTGCTAATCGTGATGCTTGCGGTCGCAATCTGTCGCCAGCGATCGAACGTCGGGGCTGGCGCAGATGGACGGGCACCGAGACGCAGAGAGGCCGAACATGACCGATCCGAAGTCGGTGGATCTACGGCATTTGCGGGTCCTGATGAGCATCCTGGAAACGCGTAGTGTGACTCGTACCGCGCAGGCGCTGGACTTGACGCAGCCCTATGTCAGCCTCGTCCTGCGCCGCCTGCGCGAGACGACAGGCGACCCGATCCTCGTGCGCAGTGGTGCCAGACTGGTGCCGACCGAACGGGGACTGGCGATGATGGAGCCTCTGGCCGAGGTTCTGCAGGGGCTCGACCGCGTGGTCGGCCCACCTGCCACCTTCGACCCGCAGACCGCGGGCGGCGAGTTCCGCATCGCCTCTGCCGATTGCATGGAGGCGATGCTGCTGCCTCCGCTGATCGCCGCGCTGCGGCAGGCGGCACCCGGCGCGCGGATCACTGTGCGAGCGGTGGTGCGGGCCTATGACTATGCGGGCGCCTTGGAACGCGGCGAGCTCGATCTGGTGATCTGCAACTGGCCAGGCCAGCCGCAACATCTGAAGACTGCCCATCTCATGACCGAGGACGTGGTCTGCCTGTTCGGGCCTGGTCACTCCTTCGTGGGTAAGGATAGTCTGACGTTGGATGATTACCTGTCCGCGGAACACATCGCCCCGCTGGCACGGTCGAAGGCCGACCCCGGCCCGATCGACAGCCAGCTGGCTGCAGCCGGCCATCGCCGCGACATCCGGGCCATGGTCCCGGAATTCAACCTGATCCCACATATCATCTTGTCCTCCCAGATGGTTTTTACCTCCAGTGCCCCCTTCGCTCACTATCAGTGCAAGATCCTCCCCCTGCACAGCCTGCCCGCGCCCAGCGAATGCGGTCAGCTGGCTTTCTACCTGCTCTGGCACGAACGTGCGCAGGCCGATCCGCGCAATACCTGGCTAAGGCGGCAAGTGACGGCCGTCGCCCGATCCCTGCAGCGTAGTGGTATACCAGACTCGATATAGACTTCTTGGCGGTTCGGCGAATATCGGGTGACCACCCCTCGGGTATAGCGTGGCTGCAGCGGCGTTCCGCTAACTGAGTAACCGCCACGGGAGAGACAATTGAGCCACTCGACGCTTAACTCGACCCTTGTCGCCACCGATGCCGAGAAAGCTGGCCGATGGTCGGGCCGCAATACCGACAAGGACCGGCTTCGCGCCGAGGTGTGGCAGGAGCTGGAAGACAGCGGCCAGAACATCGGCCCCGTCTGGAGCCGGATCTCGAACTGGGTCGGCGCGGAGAATGCCGCGAAGAGGCTGTCCGAGCTTGACGTCTGGCGGCAGGCCATGGTGGTGAAGTGCAACCCTGACCCGCCGCAGATCGCGGTCCGTCTGCGCGCGCTCTACGACGGCAAGACCGTCCTGATGCCGGTGCCGGAATTCAGTACGGGCGAGCTGCCCTGGGCAAAGCTCGATCCGGCAGTGCTGGAGTCGAAGGGCGTGCAGTTCGAGATGGCCGCCACCTCGGCCGGGGCCGTTCAGGTTGGCGAGAAGCTCTCCTTCGAGGATCTGCCGGCCTTGGACATTTGCGTCTGCGGCTGCGTGGCCGTGACCCGCGCTGGCGGCCGCACCGGGAAAGGCGGCGGCTTTGCCGACCTGGAGCTGGGCCTGTTCCGCGATCTGGGCAAGATCACCGACCGGACGCCCATCGTCACCACGGTGCACTCCAGCATGGTGGTGGAAGACGATCGCCTGCCAATCATGGCGCATGACTCGCTTCTCGACTGGATCGTCACCGAGAACGAAGTGATCGAAGTCCGTCATCAGCGCCAGCAGCCTGATGGCGTCTACTGGGATCTGGTCCATCCGGACCAGTTGCGCGACATCTGGTTCCTGCCGGCCCTGAAGGAGAAGATCCTGGCCGGGAAGGGCAAATAGGTGTCCCCGCGCGTGCG
>NZ_CALLYO010000213.1 GCF_937858865.1 uncultured Amaricoccus sp.
CCGCGGGGGGCCTGGGACCGGGCGCGACCGTTTCCGAGGAAAACATCGACGGGCAGGCACACGGGGCGGCCGGGCGATGGTGGCTCGGAGCGGACGTCCGGAGGGCCTCCTCCGCGGCTCGGAGCGGGTGTTTAGTGATTCAATGACTTGAGTGGAATCGCACGCGTGCGACTCCGGGCGGGCGCCGCCCGCATTCAGGGAGGCGATCCGACGATTTTCGTATAACCTCGGACCGTTCTCGGTGTCCTGACTTTTCCGCCAGGCCCCCGGCCGCAGGGGTCCGGATAGCCCGGTGTGCATGGCATCGCGCGCAATCCTCGCCGGATCGTCGGGCGAGACGAGGCAGCGTCTGCGGCCTTCCGGTGGCATTGCACCCGGTGCCGGTGACGTCGCGGCGACTTGGAGCGCCCCTGCGGCTCTCCGGGCCGCCCTCTCGCGGAGAGGGCGGCCCAAGGGCCTTCCGGGCAGGCCCGGGGCTCGGGGAAGCGCGCCCCCGCCCCCGGAGGCGCGCGCCGGTCAGGCGGCGGTGCGGCGCCGGCCGAAGCCGACGAGGCCGAGGAGGGCGGTGCCGAGCAGGAGCGCCGCCGGCGGCAGCGGGACGGGCGCGAGGCCGACCGCCGCGCCGTCGATGCCGAAGCCGTCGTTCGTCCTGTCGTGCATCAGCTCGACGGTCAGGCTGGTGACCGCCTCGGAGAGCAGGATCTTGACGAGATGGATGTTGCCGTTCGCGAGCCTGCCCGCGGTGCCGGCGATCGAGTGGAGCGTGTCCCCGACCTTGATCGAGAACTGGCCACCGACATCGGCGGCGTCGAGCACGAAGAAGGCGAGGGTGTCGAACTTGCCGAGCCCGCTGATCTCCCACCGCATGCCGAGGTTGTCGTTGCTGTCGAGCCAGTTGCCGCCGAGCGGCAGGCTCGCGTCGGTGCCGTAGCGGCCCCAGGGCATGTCGTCGCCGCGCACCTGCAGCTTCGAGGGATCGCCGACCACCGACCTGCCGCTGCCCGCCGCGCCGAAGGAGGTGAAGCTGCCCACCTTGGTGTTCTGCGGGTTGGTGGTGCCGCTCGACCCGTCCCAGGCCTTGTAGTCGTTGAAGGTCTCGACCGCCTTGAGCTTGAAGCCGGCCTCGTAGCTCGCGCGGGCCGCCCGGGCGGCGGTGATCTCGCTGCGGTCGAAGCGGGTGGTGCTCAGGTCGACGGTGGCGGCGAAGGCGCCCGCCGACATCGTGACGGCGGCAGCCACCACGGCTGCGCCGAGGCACAGGTTTACTCTGGACAGCATGGATATACCCTCTCAATCCCTCGTATCGAGTATCGGGGGCGGGGGGCTTCAAGTCAATTTTACGGGTTATTGAATCTTACGGATTGGTAAACGTGTGGCTTCCACGCCGCGCCCTCCGCAGCAGGGGTTCTCTTCCCGGGAGAGCGGGAGACCGCCGGTCGGGAAGAATGGACAAGCGCGGGCGCAGGCGGGATAACGGCCGGGTGGCGTAAGGAGCGGGCGATGGCACTGGCCGGTCCGGTGAGGCGGATGCTCGACGGGCCCTGGGACGTGCCCCGGGCCCGGGCGGCGCGGATGGACGCGCGGATGCTCGTCCGCCGGGTCGGCCACCGGCTCGGGGTGGCGCCCCGCGTGCTCCCCGACTTCCTCGTCATCGGCGCGCAGAAGAGCGGCACCTCGAGCCTCTTCCGCTACCTCGACCAGCATCCCCAGGTCCGCGGCTCGGTTCCGAAGGAGGTGCACTTCTTCTCGGGTGGCCTCGCCCCCGCGGTCGACGCCTATACCCGCGGCGAGGCCTGGTATCGCGCCCACTTCCCGAAGGTTTCCGAGATGGGGGAGGGGATGTGCGCCTTCGAGGCGACGCCCCTCTACCTGCTCCACCCCCACGCCGCCGCGCGGATCCACGCGCTGATGCCGGGGGTGAAGCTGGTCGCGGTGCTGCGCAACCCGACCGACCGGGCGCTCTCGCACTATTTCCACAACGTTCGCACGAACCCGCGCCGGGTGTTCCAGGAGACGCTCGGCCCTGCCGAGGCGATGGCGGCCGAGGAGGCGCGCCTCGCGCCGGTCCTCGCGGCGGGGGACTACCGGAGCGAGATCTACCGGGTCGCGACCTACAAGGCGCGCGGCCGCTACCTCGAGCAGCTCCGCCGCTACACGGCGCTCTTCCCGCGGGAGAACCTCCTCCTCCTCCGCGCCGAGGATCTCTTCATCGACCCGGCCGGGCAGATGCGTCTGCTCGCCGACTTCCTCGGGCTGGAGCATGTCCGCGCGGGGGTCGACTTCCGGGCCGCGAACGTCGGGGACAACCGCGAGACGGTCGATCCCGGGGTCCGCGAGGAACTCGACGCCTACTTCGCCCCCCATAACCGGGCGCTCGCGGAGGCCTTCGGGCGGGATTTCGGCTGGTAGCGG
>NZ_CALLYO010000214.1 GCF_937858865.1 uncultured Amaricoccus sp.
CTACGAGCAGATCGGCCTGCTGCCGCGGCCCGACCGCTCGGAGGGCAACCAGCGGCTCTACACCCGCGCCGACATCGACCGGCTCGCCTTCATCCGGCACGCCCGCGACCTCGGCTTCTCGATAGAGGCGATCCGCGATCTGCTGCACATGGCCGACCGGCCGGACATGCCCTGCGACGAGGTCGACGCCATCGCTTTGCGTCATCTCGAAGACGTCAAGGCACGGATCGCGCGTCTGCAGTCCCTGCAGGCCGAACTCGAGTGCATGCTCCGGCAATGCGCGGGCGGGGTGGTATCGGATTGCCGCGTGATCGAGGTGCTGGGCGACCACAGCCAGTGCGTGGCGGAGCGGCATCCGCGTGCGGAGAGCGCGATGGCGTGACAACGGCGGGCCGATTCGCCCCGCGCGCGGAACGACCTGTCACGCAGCGATAGCCAGTCCCGGAGCTCGCTCGTCGGATCCGCCAGCGTGTCAAGCCGCGCGTCCCTCTGCGGTCACGTGCGGCAACGCGGGAAGCCTTGCGAGATACCCCTTCACCAGGCCGCAGGCGGCGACACAGGTGCAGGCGATACTCTTCATCCGAGTTCGAGCGCTCATCTGCTCTCTCCTTGGTCCTGAAAATGCTTGCCTTGGACTACCAGCCGTGGCGCCTGCTCCCCCGAGGGTGCCACTGGCTCGGGTCGGTTCACCTGCTCCCGCGCGAAGCCCGCCAGCGAGGCGTAGCCGCGCACGATCGCCTGCCGTTCCGCATAGCTGGCGACGGCGTCGATATCCTCGAACCCGTCCGGCGCCCGGGCTTCGACCAGATCGATCACGCCCTCCGGGCCGCCCTTGCGGTTCGACTGGACGATGGCGGCGGTGGGCGGACGGCGTTCTGCGTCGTAGGCCGCCAGCGCCTCGGCGGCCGGCATCCCGGAGGAGAGGTGCCGGGCCAGCGCCGTGGCGTCGAGGACCGCCTGACCGGCACCGTTCGAACCCATCGGATACATCGGGTGCGCGGCGTCGCCGAGCAGGCTCACCCGGCCCAACGACCACTGGGGCAGGGGGTCGCGGTTGCAGTTCGGGTATTCGAGGACCGATCCGGTGGCCTCGATCAGCGCCGCCGCGCCCACGAAGCCGAGGTCGAATCTGTCGCTGACGAAAGACAGCACCTCATCCAGGCGGCCCGGGCG
>NZ_CALLYO010000215.1 GCF_937858865.1 uncultured Amaricoccus sp.
CGGTATCGACCCCGGCCATGCGGAACATCGTCGAGGGGAACTGGAGCCCGCCGGCCGCCACCTCGGTCTCGGCGCCGGCGAGCGCCGCGAGCTCGCCGTCGCCCGAGGCGTCGACGAAGACGCGCGCCGCGACGGCGAAGGGCGCGGCGCGGCCGCGGACGATCGCGTGCGTGATCCGGTTCCCGTCGCGCACCACGTCGGTCAGCCGGGCCTGGTAGAGGAGCTCGAGCCCCGCCACCTCGGCGAGCTCGTCGAGCACCGTCTTCAGCGTGAAGAGATCGTAGGGCAGCGAGGCCGTCTTCAGCCAGGGCAGCGGTCCGCGGGTGCCGCCGGCGGCGGCGAGCCGGGCGCGCACCTCCTCGGCGAAGCCGAAGACCATCTGCACCGGCGCGCCGTCGACGAGGCCGTAGAGGCCGCAGATGCCGCCGAGGCTCGTCGCCGTCATCGTGCCGCCGAGAAAGCCGTTCCGCTCGACGAGGAGCACCGACGCCCCGGCCCGCGCCGCGCCGACCGCGGCCGCGACCCCCGCCGAGCCGCCGCCCGCGACGAGGACGTCCACCTCGCGCAGGAGCGGGACCTCGCGCGGCGGCAGGCGGACTGCCAGGCGGACGGCGGCCGTGGCCATCACACCACCCCGCCCGCGCGCAGCTCGGCGATCCGCGCCGCGTCGTAGCCGAGGAGCTCGGCGAGCACCTCGCCGGTATGCTCGCCGAGGGTCGGCGGCGCGCGGCGGATGCCGAGGTCGTGCCCCTCGATGCGGAGCGGCGAGCGCAGCAGCCGGATCGGCGCGCCGGGCTGGCCGGGATGCGCCGTCTCCTGCACCACGCCGCGCGCCTCGACGTGCGGGTCGGCCAGCATCTCGGGCACCGAGTAGATCGGCCCGCAGGGGATGCCGGCGGCGTTGCAGGCCGCGATCCACGCCGCGCTCGTGCGCCCGAGGAAGGCGGCGCGCAGGTCGGCGAGCAGCGTCTCGCGATGCTCGAGCCGCCCGGCGTTGCGGGCGAAGCGCGGGTCCTCGGCCAGCTCCGGCCGGCCGATCAGGTCGCAGAGCCGGCGGAACTGGCTGTCGTTGCCGACCCCGAGGTTGACGTGCCCGTCGGCGGTGCGGAAGGTCTCGTAGGGCACGATGTTCGGGTGGGCGTTGCCGTGCCGCCGCGGCACCCGCCCGCTGACCAGGTAGTTGGCGACCTGATTGTAGAGCCAGGCCACCTGGCAATCGAGCAGCGAGATGTCGATCCGCCGCCCGAGGCCGGTCGCGTCGCGCTCGCGCAGCGCGGCGAGGATCGCCACCGTCGCGTACATCCCGGCCATGATGTCGGAGATCGGCACGCCCACCTTCATCGGCGCGCCCTCCGGCTCGCCGGTCAGGCTCATCAGCCCGCCCATGCCCTGGATGATGAAGTCGTAGCCGGCCTGGCCGGCATAGGGGCCGGTCTGGCCGAAGCCGGTCACCGAGCAGTAGACGAGCCGCGGGGCGAGCGCATGCACCGCCTCCCAGCCGAGCCCGCGCCGCTCGAGATCGCCGACCTTGAAGTTCTCGATCAGGACGTCCGACCCCTGGGCCAGCTCGCGCACGATGGCGAGCCCCTCGGGCTTGGAGATGTCGACGGTCAGCGAGCGCTTGTTGCGGTTGGTGGAGAGGAAATAGGCGCTGTCCCCGTGCGGGGCGTCGTCGACACCCGCGGGCAGGAAGGGGGGCCCCCACCCGCGGGTGTCGTCGCCGGCGCCGGGCCGCTCGACCTTGATGACGTCGGCGCCGAGATCGCCGAGGATCTGCGTGCAGCTCGGGCCGGCGAGGATGCGCGACAGGTCGAGGACGCGGAGGCCGGAGAGCGGCAGGCTCATGACGCGGCGACCGCCTCGCGTTCCGCCGGCACCGGGCGCCAGGCCGCGATGTCGGCCTCGGGGACGATGACGCCGGGGTTCATGATCCCCGCCGGGTCGAGCGCCCGCTTCGCCGCGGCGAAGGCGGCGCCGATCAGCTTCGGCCGCTGCTCGACGTACCAGGGCATGTGCAGCCGGCCGACCGCGTGATGGTGGGTGATCGTGCCGCCCGCCTTCATCACCGCATCGTAGGCCGCGACCTTGATCTCCATGCACTGCTCGGCCATCCGCGCCCGGTCGGGCAGGCAGTGGAAGGTGAAGTAGGGCGCCGGCCCGTTCGGGTAGATGTGGGTGAAGCGGCAGGTGACGGTGCCGGCGCGCCCGGTGACCCGGCGGATCGCCTCGTCGACGGTGCGGACGACCGAGCCGTGCAGCTCGGGGAAGCCGCTCCAGGGCACGGCCGTCTCGAAGGTCTCGCGGCAGATGCCGCGGGCGATCATGTGCTCGCGGTAGTAGGGGCCGCGGATGAAGGCGTTGCGCCACTGGCCGGCGACGGCGCTGCGCGCCTCCGGCCGGTCGCTCGTCTCGACCGGCGATCCGCCGTAGTCGGCGCAGAGCTCGACGGTGAGCCGGAGCAGGTCGTCGACCGGGTAGTGCGCGCTCTCGTAGCCGAGGACGAGGATCGGCTTGCCGCCCTCGTAGGCCTTGGTGTGCCCGGCCTCGAGCGCGTCGATCAGCCGGCAGTTGGCGGGCTGGAGCCCGGATTGCGAGATCGCCCGCACCGCCTCGGCGGCGCGATGGTAGTCGTCGAAGACCAGCGTCGCGCCGACCTTGAAGCGCGGGCGGTTCAGCACGCGGATCCAGGCCTCGGTGATGATCCCGATCGAGCCCTCGGTCCCCATGACGAAGCGGTCGGGGGAGGGGCCGGCGCCGGAGGCGGGCAGGCGGCGGCTCTCGCTCACCCCCTGCGGCGTCACCATGCGGATGCTCTCGACATAGTCGTCGATATAGGTGGCGTTCGAGGCGAAGTGGCCGGCGGCGCGGGTCGCGATCCAGCCGCCGAGCGTCGAGAGCTCGAAGCTCTGCGGGAAGTGCCGGAGGGTGAGGCCGTGCTCCTTGAGCTGGCGCTCGAGGTCGGGGCCGTAGACGCCGGCCTGCACGCGGGCCGAGCGCGACACCTGGTCGACCTCGAGCAGGCGGTTCATGTGCCACATGTCGATGGTGACGACGCCGGCATAGTCGCCCTCGATCTCCGGGTTCACCCCGCCGACGACGCTCGAGCCGCCGCCGAAGGGGATGACCGCGGCGCCGATGCCGCCCGCCCAGTCGAGGAGGGCGCGGATGTCGTCCTCGGTGCGCGGATAGGCGACGACGTCGGGGGCGCGGGTGAAGTCGCCGCGGAACATCCGCGCCCCGTCGAGGAAGGATCGGCCGTAGGCGTGCAGCGCCCGCTCGTAGCGGTCCTGCCGGCAGATCCCGGTCAGCGCGGCGGGGATGGCGGTGATCCGCGGGGCGCGCATCTCGATCGTCTCGAGCGTCGGGGCCGGCGTCACCTCGAAGTCGGTCCCGAAGACGCGGTGCCAGGTGTCTAGGACGGGGGCCATCTCCTCGGCTGTCGCCGTCTGGTCCTCGAAGCCCCAGGCATAGAATTTCCGTCTGCGCTCAGACACTCGGGTCTCCTCACCGTGTTGGGGTTCGCCAGTTCGGTTGAAGCATGCTCCCCCATCTCCTCGGATGACAAACAAGTTCTCCTTCGCCTCAGGTGAGCAATTGTTGTCTGAACTCGTGGCGCGCGGCGGCTCCGACCGGTCGAGGATCACGCAGAGATGCGGGTCGGGCCGGCTCGTTGGGGACGAGCATCGAAAGCTCCGGCGCGCCGTTCGAGTCGCGTCTTACATCGCAAGCCCGCAGCCTGTAAGTCGTGGGAACGGTGGAGCAGAGCTGAAACACGAATGAAGCGCCGCAAATGATTGATATGCCTTTAGATCGAGCCGATGCAATGCCGTGGCGCCTGTCCGTGGCGCCGATGATGGACTGGACCGACCGGCACTGTCGCTACTTCCACCGGCGGTTCACCCGGCGGACGCTGCTCTATACCGAGATGGTGACGACCGGCGCGGTGCTGCGCGGCGACCGGGCGCGGCTGCTCGCCTTCCACCCGGACGAGCGTCCGCTCGCGCTGCAGCTCGGTGGGGCGGATCCGGGCGAGCTCGCCGCCGCGGCGCGGGTCGGGCGCGAGATGGGCTTCGACGAGATCAACCTCAACGTCGGCTGCCCCTCGGACCGGGTGCAGTCGGGCTGCTTCGGCGCCGCGCTGATGCGCACCCCCGGCCTCGTCGCCGAGTGCGCCGCGGCGATGATCGCCGCCGCCGGCCCGGTGCCGGTCACCGTGAAGTGCCGCATCGGCGTCGACGAGCAGGACCCCGCGGCGGTGCTGCCCGCCTTCCTCGGCACCGTGGCCGGCGCCGGCGTGCGGCGCTTCGCCGTCCACGCCCGCAAGGCCTGGCTCGAGGGCCTGAGCCCGAAGGAGAACCGCGAGATCCCGCCGCTCGACCACGCCCTCGTCGTCAGGATGAAGGCCCGCTTCCCCGACCTCGCCCTCGTCGTCAACGGCGGCATCGCGAGCCTCGACAAGGCCGAGGGCTTCCTCGCCCGCGGCCTTGACGGCGCGATGATCGGCCGCGCCGCCTACCATGCGCCGGCGCTGCTCGGCGCCGCGGACCGGCGCATCTTCGGCGCCCCAGGCCCGGACGTGACGGCCGAAGCAGCGGTGACGGCCATGCTCCCCTACATCGAGGCCGAGCGCAGCCGCGGCACGCCGCTCAACGCCATCACCCGCCACATGCTCGGCGCCTTCCAGGGCCGCCCCGGCGCGCGCGCCTGGCGCCGCCAGCTCTCGGAGGAGGCGCACCGGCCCGGCGCCGGCCCGGAGCTGGTGCGCGCGGCCCTCGCCGCCATCGTGCCGCGACCCGAGCCCGTTGATCCGCTGCGCCGGGCAGGGTAGGGCAGGGAGCATCGGCCCGACAGGAGCTGCCCGCGATGCCGCTGCCCCATCTTGCCCAGCTCCTGCCGCTCGTCGGCCTGCTCGTCCTGATCGGCGCCGGGGCCGGCGTCATCGCCGGCCTGCTCGGGGTCGGCGGCGGCATCGTGCTGGTGCCGGCCTTCCTCTACACCTTCCTCGCCCTCGGCTACGACGGGCCGCAGATCATGCAGGTCTGCATCGCCACCTCGCTCGCCACCATCGTCTTCACCTCGCAGCGCTCGGTGCGCGCGCACGCCAAGAAGGGCGCAGTCGACTGGAGCATCCTGCGCGGCTGGGGGCCGGGCATCGCCATCGGCGCCATCCTCGGCGTCATCGTCGCCGGCGGCATGAAGACGACCGCCCTCATGGTCGTCTTCGGCATCCTCGGCACCATCGTCGGCCTCTACCTCGCCTTCGGCCGCGACAGCTGG
This sequence comes from uncultured Amaricoccus sp., assembly GCF_937858865.1. Taxonomy (GTDB): domain Bacteria; phylum Pseudomonadota; class Alphaproteobacteria; order Rhodobacterales; family Rhodobacteraceae; genus Amaricoccus. The sequence continues at coordinate 5,278 of NZ_CALLYO010000215.1, forward strand.
CGGCTCGGCGACCACATGCCGACCGGCCTCGGACGCGCGATCACCGCCCCGGTCATCGGCTTCCTCTCCGTGCTCATGGGGATCGGCGGCGGCAGCTTCGGGGTGCCGCTGATGCGCCTCTACGGCCAGCCGATCCACCGCGCGGTGGCGACCGCCTCGGGCTTCGGGCTGATGATCGCCATCCCCTCGGTCATCGGCTTCCTCATGCAGGGCTGGGGAGCGCCCGGCCTGCCGCCCTGGACGGTCGGCCTGGTCAACATCCCAGCCTTCCTGGTGGTGATCGGCGTCACCATGGTGACGACCACCTGGGGGGTCCACCTCGCCCACGCCATGAACCCGAGGCCGCTGAAGCTCGCCTTCGCCGGCTTCATCATGCTGATGGCGCTCAACATGCTCCGGAAGGCGCTCATCGGCTGATCACCCGCCGCCGCGGCGCCCGGCCCGCCCGCCGCGCCGCACCGGCTTCACCAGATGCGCCCGCCCGGGCAGCTCGGCCATCACCGCCCGCCGCGCCTCCGGCGTCATCGTCGACCAGCCGGCGATCTCCTCCGCCGTGCGGTAGCAGCCGATGCAGATGCCGGCCTGCGGATGCAGGAGGCAGATCCTGACGCAGGGGCTCTCCACCTCGTCGCGCCGCCAGACCTCGTCGCTCACCGCCGCGCCTCGAGATGCGCCAGCCGGTCGAGCAGCCCCTGCAGGATGTAGCCCGCCGCCACATGGTCGATGACCTCGGCCCGCCGGCGCCGTGAGGCGTCCGCCTCGAGGAGCGCCCGCTCCGCCGCCACCGTCGAGAGCCGCTCGTCCCAGAAGGTGATCGGCAGCTCGGTCAGCCCGGCGAGGTTGCGGGCGAAGGCGCGGGTCGACTGCGCCCGCGGCCCCTCGCTGCCGTCCATGTTGCGCGGCAGCCCGAGCACCAGCCCGCCGATCCGCCGCGCCTCGGCCAGCCGCAGCAGCGCCGCGGCGTCGGCGCTGAACTTCGTCCGCCGGATGGTCTCGAGTGGGCTCGCCACCCGGCGCGAGGTGTCGGAGACGGCGACCCCGATCGTCCGCGTCCCGAGGTCGAGCCCCATCAGCGCCTGCCCGGGCGCGAGCGCCGCCGCGAAGGCGGCCGGCTCGGCGAGGATGGGCGCGGTCACGGCGCCAGCCCCGCGTCCGCCGCCGCCGCCTCGATGACGGCGAGGCCGGCCGGATCACCGGCATGCTTCTGCCGCGCCTCGGCGAGAATCGCCGCCGCCTCCTCGCGCCGGCCGAGCACCCCGAGCGAGCGGATGAGCCGTGCCCAGTCCTCCGGCGGCCCGCCCTCGCGCGCCAGCCGCTCGGAGAGCCCGTCCACCATCCCGGCAATCATCGCCTGCCGCTCCTCGGGCGCCATCGCCCCTGCGGCCTCGACGTCTTCCGCGCTCGGCCCGGCACCGGCCGGCGGCGCGAGCCCGGCCTGGCGCGCCGCCTCGG
>NZ_CALLYO010000216.1 GCF_937858865.1 uncultured Amaricoccus sp.
GGTGGACGCGGACAGCGCGCGAAGCGGCGTGGGTGGTTAGACTAGGTCGCGAAGTCTAGTCGATCGCCATCGCGAACCGTCCCGGCCATGCACGTCCCTGAATTCGACCGCGTCCGCTTCGTGCTGGTCGAGCCGACGCTCGCCGCCGGCGGCGCCCGCGCCGCCGTCTCCCGCTTCGGTGCATGACAGGCGCCGGGGCGATGCTATGCTCAAGCCCGCGCGGGGGTCCGCCCGCGCCACGAACCGCCAGGCCGAACCCATGCTCGACTCCGCCACTTCGCCCCTCTTCCTCCACCCGTCCGACAACGTCGCGATCCTGACCGCCCGGGCCCCGCAGGGCGCGCGCCCGCTCGGCCTCGGGGTGGAGCTCGCCGGCCCGGTGATGCCGGGTCACAAGATCGCCCGCGAGGACATCGCCGAGGGCGGCGCGATCACCAAGTTCGGCCAGGTCATCGGCTATGCCACCCGGCCCATCGCCGCCGGCGAGCATGTCCACACCCACAACTGCGCGTTCGGCGCGCACGACCAGGACTACCGCATCGGCGCCGAGCTCGAGACCGCCCGCGCCGCCATCCCCGAGGTCGCGCCGCGCACCTTCACGGGCTACCGCCGCGACAACGGCCAGGTCGGCACCCGCAACTACATCGCCGTCTGCGCCACGGTGAACTGCTCGGCCACCGTCATCCGCCGCGCCGCCGAGACGGTCATGGCCTCCGGCATCCTCCGCGACTACCCGAATGTCGACGGCGTCGTCGCCTTCGCCCACGGCACCGGCTGCGGCATGGCCGCCTCCGGCCCCGGCTTCGACAACCTGCAGCGGGTGCTCTGGGGCCACGCCACCCACCCGAACACCGGCGCCGCCGTCTTCGTTGGCCTCGGCTGCGAGGTGATGCAGGTGGCGCGGATGAAGTCCGCCTTCGGCTCGGTCGGCGCCGAGCGCTTCCACGGCCTCACCATCCAGGACACCGGCGGCACCACCAGGACGATCGCCCGGATCGTCGAGCAGATCCACGAGCTCCTGCCCTCGGTCAACGCCATCTCCCGCGAGCCCATCCCGGCCTCGGCGCTCAAGGTGGCGCTCGAATGCGGCGGCTCGGACGGCTTCTCCGGCATCACCGCCAACCCGGCACTCGGCGTCGCCTCCGACCTCCTCGTCGGCCTCGGCGGCACCGCCATCCTCGCCGAAACCCCGGAGATCTACGGCGCCGAGCAGCTCCTCCTCCGCCGCGCCGTCAGCCCGGAGGTGGCGCAGAAGCTCATCGACCGCATCCGCTGGTGGGAGAACTATACCCAGATCAACGGCGGCTCGATGGACAACAACCCCTCGCCCGGCAACAAGGCCGGCGGGCTGACCACGATCCTCGAGAAATCCCTCGGCGCCGCGGCCAAGGGCGGCTCCACGCCCCTCACCGACGTCTTCCAGTACGCCGAGCAGGTGACGACCCCTGGCTTCGTCTTCATGGACACCCCGGGCTACGACCCGGTCGCCACCACCGGGCAGA
>NZ_CALLYO010000217.1 GCF_937858865.1 uncultured Amaricoccus sp.
GAGGCGGCAGCGCTCGGGGAATTCGGCGGCGAGGGCGCGGAAGCCGTCGCGCAGGCGGGCCTGGAAGTCCGCGCCCATGCGCTCGAAGCGGTCCTCGGTGCTGGCGCGGGCGAGGCCGCGGGCGAGCGCCACCTCGGGGGCGAGGTCGAGGATGAGGGTGAGGTCGGGCTCGAGGCCGATGGCGATCTGGTGCAGCGCGTCGACCATCGGGCGGAGGTCGGCGCGGGCGACGCCCTGGTAGACGCGGGTCGAATCGGCGAAGCGGTCGGTGACGACGGTGGCGCCGCGGGCGAGCGCCGGGCGGATGGTGCGCTCGAGGTGGTCGCGGCGGGCGGCGGTGAAGAGGAGGATCTCGGTCTCTGGCGACCAGCGGCCGGTGTCGCCGGCGACGAGGAGGGTGCGGATGAGCTCGGCGCCGGGGGCGCCGCCGGGCTCGCGGGTCTCGACGACCTCGGCGCCGCCGGCGCGGAGGCTTGCGGCGAGGGCGCGGATCTGGGTCGACTTGCCGGAGCCGTCGATGCCCTCGAAGCTGATGAAGCGTCCCGTCATGCCGGAGGTTAGAGCATGTCCGGGCGGGGGAAGTGGAGTCCCGTTCGCTACTGCGTCACCGTCTCGGGGCTCTCGGCGGCGCGGCGACCGGGCAGCAGGCCGAGCGCCTGGGCGCGGCTGAGCTGCACGGCGGCGCCGATGCGGGTGAGCAGGCCGCCGCGCGGCACGGCGGCGCCGGCGACGAGGTCGAAGCGCACGTCCTCGTGGCCGGGGACCTCGACCTCGAGGGTGGCGAGCTTCTGCCCCTCGGCGATCGGGGCCTCGACCGGGCCGCGGTAGACGACGCGCGCCTTGACGCCGCTGCGCGCCTCGCGCGGGACGAGCATGCGCAGGTCGGCGGGGGCGACGAGGGGCACCGTCTTCGCCGTGCCGAGCCAGACGTCGGCCTCGGCCACCCGCTCGCCGCGGGCGAAGAAGCTGATCGGGTCGAAGGCGCCGAAGGCCCATTTCACCAGCGACTGGGTTTCTTCGGCGCGCTGCCTCTCGCTGTCGAGGCCGCCGACCATGAAGACGACGCGCTGGCCGTTCTGCAGCGCCGAGCCGACGAGGCCGTAGCCGGCCTCGGCGGTGTGGCCGGTCTTCAGCCCGTCGACGCCGAGGCCGAGCTCGAGCAGCGGGTTGCGGTTGTGCTGCTTGATCCCGTTCCAGGTGTATTCGGTCTCCTTGAAGTAGGCGTACTCCTCGGGGAAGTCGTGGATGAGGTGGCGGGCGAGGATGACGAGGTCGCGCGCGCTCATCACCTGGCCGGGGTCGGGCAGGCCGGAGGCGTTGGTGAAGTGGGAGTGGGCCATGCCGAGCTCGCGGGCGCGGGCGGTCATCTGCTGGGCGAAGGTCGGCTCGGAGCCGGCGAGGCCCTCGGCCACCACGACGCAGGCGTCGTTGCCCGACTGCACGATGATGCCGTGGATGAGGTCCTCGACCCTGACCCGGGTGCCGGCCTCGACGAACATGCGCGAGCCCTCCATCGACTGGGCGTGCGCGGAGACGAGGAACTCGGTGTCGCCGGTGACGCGGCCGTCGCGGATCGCCTCGAAGAGCAGGTAGAGGGTCATCAGCTTCGACATCGAGGCCGGCGGCATCGCGGTGTCGGCGTTCTTCTCGTACATCACCATGCCGGTGGCGTCGTCGACGATCAGCGCCTCGCGTCCCTTGCTCTCGAAGGCGGCGCCGGGCAGTGGCGCCAGGGCGACCGCGAGGGCGAGGAGGGCGGGCAGGAAGGCGGCGATGCGGGGTGTCATGGGCGTGCTCCGGGGTGCCGGTCCGCCCGGCCTCGGCGCCGTCATCGCGGCGGCCGCGCCGGGCGAAAGCGCGAAGATCTACTGGTGGTTGTATCAATCCGGGGCTCGCTGCGCAACGCGGTAATGGTCACGCTGGCGGCATCGGTGACGCCGAGGGCGTCGGCGGCGGCGTTGGAGAGGCGGATGTCGGGGGCGCCGCGCGGGGCGGCGAAGAGGGCGGCGATGACGGTCCGGCCGTTGGCGCGGTTCTCGACCAGGCC
>NZ_CALLYO010000218.1 GCF_937858865.1 uncultured Amaricoccus sp.
CTACGTGCCGGGCTGGGACTGCCACGGCCTGCCGATCGAGTGGAAGATCGAGGAGCAGTACCGCGCCAAGGGCCGCAACAAGGACGAGGTCGCGGTCAACGACTTCCGCGCCGAGTGCCGCCGCTTCGCCGAGCATTGGGTGGGCGTCCAGCGCGAGGAGTTCAAGCGCCTCGGCGTCACCGGCGACTGGGAAAATCCCTATCTGACCATGGCCTTCCACGCCGAGGCCGTCATCGCGGACGAATTCATGAAGTTCGTGATGAACGGCGCGCTCTACCTCGGCTCCAAGCCGGTCATGTGGTCGCCCGTGGAAAAGACCGCGCTGGCCGAGGCCGAGGTCGAGTATCACGACCACCAGAGCCCGACGATCTGGGTGAAGTTCCCCGTCGTCTCCGGCCCCGCGCCCCTCGCCGGCGCGGCCGTCGTCATCTGGACCACGACCCCCTGGACCATCCCCTCCAACCGCGGCGTCGCCTTCTCGACCCGCATCGCCTACGGCGTCTACCGCGTCACCGCCGCGGCGGCCGACAACTGGGCGAAGCCGGGCGACCGGCTCGTCCTCGCCGACAAGCTCGCGGCCGAGGTGATGCAGGCCGCCCGCGTCGAGGCCTACGAGCGCGAAGGCGACGCAGGCCCGCTCGAAGGGGTGATCCTCTCCCATCCCCTGGCGCAGCTCGATCCCTTCTGGGACTACGAGGTGCCGATGCTCGAGGGCGACTTCGTCACCGACGACGCCGGCACCGGCTTCGTCCACACCGCCCCTTCGCATGGCGCCGACGACTACGAGCTCTTCGTCAGGAACGGCCTCGTCGACCGGATGACCCACCACGTCACCGAGGATTCCTCCTTCGCCCCTCACGTCCCCTTCTTCGCCGGCCTCCACGTCTTCGACGCCAAGGGCAAGGAGGGCAAGGCCAACAAGGCCGTCGTCGACAAGCTCATCGAGGCCGGGGCGCTGCTCGCCCGCGGCCGGATGACCCACAGCTATCCCCACTCCTGGCGCTCCAAGGCCCCGGTCATCTACCGCAACACCCCGCAGTGGTTCGTCGCCATCGACAAGCCGCTCGCCGACGGCATGGACACCTATGGCCGGACGATCCGCGAGCGGGCGCTGACCTCGATCGACCGCCTGGTGCAGTGGTTCCCGGTCTCCGGCCGCAACCGCCTCTTCTCGATGATCGAGGCCCGCCCCGACTGGGTCCTCTCGCGGCAGCGCGCCTGGGGCGTGCCGCTCACCTGCTTCGTGAAACGCCACGCCGACGGCACCGCCGAGATCCTGCGCGACCCGGCGGTCAACGCCCGCATCCGCGAGGCCTTCGAGGAGGAGGGCGCCGACGCCTGGTTCGAGGAAGGCGCCAAGGCCCGCTTCCTCGCCAACGACCAC
>NZ_CALLYO010000219.1 GCF_937858865.1 uncultured Amaricoccus sp.
TCGTCGTCTCGTCGAAGCGGCCGAGCGCGAGGAAGGTGTCGCGGCGTACCACGAGGGTCTGGGTCGAGATCATGTTGCGCACGAGCAGCGGCTCGATGATGTTGCCCTCCGCCGGCGTCACCGACGGATCCGGCAGGTAGCGGAGCCGGGTGCGTTCGCCCGGGCGGGCGTCGAGCCCGCCGACGGTCAGCAGGCCGCAGTAGCAGGCGCCCCAGTCGGCGCGGCCCGGGGCAGGGGTGGCGAGGCGGGCCATCTGCTTGGCGAGCTTCTCGGGCAGCCACTCGTCGTCGCTGTCCTGGAAGGCGATCCAGGTGCCGCGCGCTTCCGCGACCCCGAGGTTGCGCGCCCCCGCGGCGCCCAGGTTGCGCGGGGCGGCGACGACGCGCAGGCGCGGGTCGGTGATCCGGCGCGCCGCCTCGAGGGTGCCGTCGGTCGAGCCGTCGTCGACGACGACGAGCTCGAAGTCCTCCCAGGTCTGGCGCAGCACGCTCTCGATCGCCGTCCCGATCGTCGCGGCCCGGTTGTAGGCGGGGATCACCACCGAGACGGGCGGCGTGCGGGCGTCGTGGCTCATTCGGGCTCCTCGGACAGGCTCCTCGGTCGATCGGTCCTCTATAGGGCGCCGCCGGGGGGATGGCTACGTGCTGCGGCGCAGCAGGCGGAACCCCTGCTCAGAAGGGGGCGGCATCGATCTCCTCGACCAGGAGCCGGCCGTCTTTGGCCCGCGACAGCGGATAGACGACCGTCACGGCAGTGGCGGGGTTTCCCGGGTCGGGCAGGCGCCGGCCTTGGGCATCGAACGATTCAGGGGGCCGATCGCCTCGTATCCGTGTCCAGCCGAGGAGGGCGCCGCCGGCATCGTAGGCGAACTCGTCGCGCCAGTCGGCACGGGGAGCGAGGATCGGGTCGGCGTAGGCCTTGTCGGGGTTGGTGCGGTCGATCGCGGCGGTGCGCAGGGTGCCGTCGGGGCCCGGCTCGGTGCGGCGCTTCTCGTTCGGGGGGAAGTACCAGGAGAGGATCGCCGGGGCGGAATCGTGGACGCCGTTCGAGGCGAAGACGCCGATGTCGACCCGGGAGGTGGTCACCGGGTTGTCCTCGGAGATGACGAAGGGGGCGTGCCAGTCGAGGGTGATCGTCGCGCTGGTGCCGTCTGCGGCGGGCTCGATCCTGACCCTTTCCGGGTCGCCCTGCAGCAGGCGCCAGTGGAATTCGAGTGGCCGGCCGTTCGGGTCGCGGGTCTCCGCCGCCGAGACGGTCATCGTCCGCCTCGCGACCTTCGAGCGCCAGATGCGGGCGACGGCGGAGGGGGTGTCGAAGAGCTGCTCGGAGAGGCCCTCGCCGAAATAGTCGACGCCCTCGGTGCCGAGATCCTCGGCGGTGACACTGATGCGGACCGCGGGGGGGATGGCGTCGGGCGCGATCGACTGGGCGAGGCTGACCATGCGGGCGGGGTTGATCGTATAGCCCTCGAAGGCCGCCGGGTGGGCATCGCCGCTGAAATAGCTCTCGCGCGAGGTGACGTGCTGCAGGCTGCGGCGGAAGATCATCTGCACGGTCGGGACGAGCAGGTGCTCTTCTGTGAGCCGCTCCTTGGTGTCGGGGCGGAAGGCGGCGTAGGTGAGCGCGAGCGCCTCGAGGAAGGGCT
>NZ_CALLYO010000220.1 GCF_937858865.1 uncultured Amaricoccus sp.
TCTCCTCGTCAGGGCCGCGGCATCCCACCTTCGCACATCGCGAGCCTCCGGTCCCGGCTCGCCCGCTTCGAGCGAGAGCCGGACGAGGCGAGAGGGCGCCCGCTCCACCCCGGGGAGAGCGGGCGCCGCGCCGGTCAGAGCCGCCTGGTCGCCTACGGCGCGTCGGCCGATCAGCGATCGCCAATTCCGCATGAACCGCTCCGCCACGGCGCGGGCGCTGGAGTTCCCCGGAGCTACGACCATCCAATCTCGATGGTCGTCCGGCCACGGTTGCCCCATGCGAGCATCCCGCTGCCCGGCGCATCATCCCATCTGTCGGTGTACTGACCTCGGGCGAAGCGTTACGTCGAGGCCTCCCAGAGGTGCAGGCGGTAGCCGATTCCGGTTTCGGTGCGGATGTGGGTCGGGCGCTGCGGGTCAGGCTCGATCTTCTGGCGAAGCTGGCGGATGTGGACCCGGAGGTTCTGGACATCGGCAATGCCGCCCCAGACCTGGCGGATCAGGAACCGATGGGTCAGGACTTTCCCGGCGTTCTGGGCCAGCACGCGCAGGATCTCGTACTCGCGCGGCGTGAGGCCGACCTCGGCGCCGTCCACGCGCACGACGCGGCGGACGAGGTCGACGGCGAGGTTGCCGGAACGAAAGATCGGCTGCGCGCCCTCGGACTGGAGGCGGTGCCGGAGAGCGGTGCGGATCCGCGCGACGAGCTCGCGCATGCCGAAGGGCTTGGTCACATAGTCGTCGGCACCGAGGTCGAGGGCCTCGACGATGCCGGCCTCGTCGTCGCGGCTCGACAGGATCACCACCGGCACGGCGTTGCCGGCGGCGCGCCAGCGGGCGAGCAGCTCCTGGCCCGACGTGTCGGGCAGGCCGAGGTCGAGGATGACGAGGTCGGCGGCGCCGACCTGCCGGGCGGCCTCGACACCGGAGGCTGCCTCGGCGACGGCGTAGCCCTGCGTGCCGAGCCCGGTGCGGAGCAGGCGGCGGATCGCCGGCTCGTCGTCGACGACGAGGATGCGGACGGCGGGCGCGGTCATGCGGCCCGCCCGGCGCGGGCGCCGGGGGGTGCGGGCAGGGTGACGGTGAAGACGGCGCCGGGGCCGTCGGAGCGATTGGCGGCGGAGATGGCGCCGCCCATCGCCTCGACGAAGCCGCGGCAGACCGCGAGGCCGAGACCGGTGCCGGCGCGGACGCGGTCGCCCTTCTGAACCCGGTGGAACTTGTCGAAGATGCGCTCGAGCTCGCCCTCCGGGATGCCTTCGCCCTCGTCGAGGACGCGGATCGTCGCGCCGCCGGCCGCAGTCGGGCGGACCTCGATGCGGACGGTCGAGCCTTCGGGGGCGATCTTCGCGGCATTGTCGAGGAGGTTGAAGAGCACCTGCTCGAAGAGCACCGGGTCGATCTCGATCATCGGCAGGTCGTCGGCGAGATCGACGGTGACGTGGTGGCCGGCGAGCACCCGGCCGGCGCGCTCGAGCGCGCTTCCGACCACCTCGGCGAGGTCCTGGGGCGTGCGGGCGGGGGCGATGGCGCCGGACTCGAGGCGGGTCATGTCGAGGAGGTTGGCGATGAAGCGGTTGAGGCGCTCGGCCTCGGCGACGATGGTGCCGAGGAGATCGCCCCTCGCCTCCTCGGTGAGGTCGCCGGCGAAGTCGCGGAGCGTGCCGGCTGCGCCGAGGATGGCGGCGAGCGGGGTGCGCAGGTCGTGGGAGATCGA
>NZ_CALLYO010000221.1 GCF_937858865.1 uncultured Amaricoccus sp.
CGTCCAGAAGATCACCTCATCCCGCCCTCAGCCAGCCCTGTCGTGTAGTGTGCCTGCTCTTAACGATTGGCCGCTCGAAAGGAGGTCAGGCGAAGGCGCGTTCGGAGAGCTCGACGAGGACGGCGGCGTAGAGGACGAAGGTCGCGGTCAGCACGAAGATGTGCCAGATCGTGTTGTGGAAGGGGAGCCGCTCCCAGACGAAGAAGAGGACGCCGAGGGTGTAGAGGCTGCCCGCCACGAGGATGAGCAGGAAGCCGGTCGGCGTGAGTTCGGCGAAGAGCGGGCCGCCGAAGAAGGCCGCCGCCCAGCCGAGGCCGAGATAGAGCAGGATGCTCGCCCACTTGAGCCGCGCCGGGCTCAGCATGCGCATCGACGCTCCGGCGAGCGCCACCCCCCAGATGCCGGCGAGGAAGATGCCGGCGTGGGTGCCGGTCAGCACCGCGAGCGGGGTGTAGCTGCCGGCGATCTTCACGTAGATCGCCGACTGGTCGATCCGGCGCAGCAGATCCTTGCGTGCCGGGACGTGGATCATGTTGTTGGCGGCGGAGCAGACGAGCATCGCGATCAGGCTCGCGCCGTAGACGGCGGCGGCGATGACGGTGGTGGCGTCGCCGAACCAGATGGCGGCGAGCGTGACGAGGACGGGGACGGCGACGAGCGCGGCGACGACCCCGGTGACATGCACCGCCGCATCGCTCAGAAGCTCGGCCCGGGTGTAACCGGTCGGCACGCGCTCGCGCGTGAACATCGTCCCCTATCCCCTCGCGCGGGGAGGAACCCGCGCACCCTTTGGTCAATGTAGGGTGAATCGGGGCGGTTTGGAACCGGCGGAGGGATCCTTTGGTTAGCGCGGGCGATCACCTCTTCGCGGGGCGCGGACTGCGGTCGGCGGTCGGCGGCTCGTCTCAGCGGTTCGCGCCGGGCACCCAGAGCACGTCGCCGCGGCCGCTGTCGTTGGCGAAGCGGGCGGCGACGAAGAACCAGTCGGAGAGGCGGTTGAGATAGCGCACCGCCTCGGGGTTGACCGTCTCGGCCTCGGCGAGGGTGACGGTGCATCGCTCGGCGCGGCGGCAGACGGTGCGCGAGAGGTGGAGGTGCGCGGCGAGCGGGGTGCCGCCGGGCAGCACGAAGCTCCGCAGCGGCTTCAGGTCGGCGTTCATCGCGTCGATCTCGCGCTCGAGGCGGGTGACCTGGTCGGCGACCACGCGCAGGCGCGGGTACTTCGCGGCGGCGTCGTTCTCGAAGTCCGGCGTGCAGAGGTCGGCGCCGAGGTCGAAGAGGTCGTTCTGCACCCGCTCGAGCGCCTCGTCCGCCGCGCCGGCCGCGTTGAGGCGCGCGAGGCCGACGGTGGAGTTGAGCTCGTCCACCGTGCCGTAGGCGGCGACGCGCAGGCCGTCCTTCCGCACCCGGCTGCCGTCGCCGAGCGCCGTCGTGCCCTTGTCGCCGGTGCGGGTGTAGATGCGGTTGAGCACGACCATGCGCGGCAGCCTCCCTGTTCAGCCCCTGTTCAGCCGCCGCGCTTCGCCAGCCAGACGACGAGCACGATCAGCACGACCGCGATGAACTGCGCGAGGATGCGCAACTGCATGAGCTTGTTCGCGTATTTCCGGTTGAACTCGCCCCCCCGGGCGAAGCCGCCGACCCCGATGAGCAGCACCACGACCACCGCCAGGCAGGCGATCGGGACGAGGAAGAGGAGGGGGGTGTAGATCATGCCGGTTGAAGTAGCGGATTCGGCGGCCATTGCAAAGGCGGCTCAGCGGCCGCGCACCACGGCGTCGAGCGCGCGGGTGGGCAGGAGGCGCCGGAGCAGGCCGGCGGCGCGGGTGGGCGCGGTGACATGGTAGCGCGGCCGCGGGCGCGGGCTCTCGAGGGCGTGGAGGAGGCGGGCGGTGACGGCGGCGGGCGGCAGCTCGAATCGGTCCCGGCGCGTCCCGGGGGCGTAGAGGCGGGCGAGAAGGCTCTCCTCGTAGGCGGCGCGGTGCGGCGAGGCCTGCCAGTCCACATGCCGCTCGAAGTGCGGGATCGAGTTGCGGCGGAAGGGCGTCCCGATCGGGCCGGGCTCGATCAGGATGGCGTGGATCCCGCTGCCGGCCAGCTCGAGGCGGAGCGCGTCGGTCGCGCCCTCGAGGGCGAACTTCGTCGCCACGTAGGCGCCGCGCCAGGGGGCGGCGACGAGGCCGAGGACGGAGGAGATCATCACCACCCTGCCCTGCCCCGCCGCGCGCATCGCCGGGAGCAGCCGGTTGGTCAGGTCGAGCTGGCCGAAGAGGTTGGTCTCGAAGATCGAGCGGAAGGCCGCCCGCGGCAGATCCTCGACCGCGCCGGGGATGGCGAAGGCGCCGTTGTTGACGAGGGCGTCGATCCGTCCGCCGGTGCGGGCGAGCGCCTCCGCGGCGGCGGCGGCGAGGTTCGCCTCGTCGGCGAGGTCGAGCGGGAAGCTCTCGAGGCCCTCGGCGACGCGCCGGGCGCAGTCGGCGGGCTTGCGGCAGGTCGCGAGCACCCGCCAGCCGCGGGCACGCAGCGTGCGCGCCGCGTCGAGCCCGATGCCGGAGGAGCAGCCGGTGACGAGGACGCTGCGGTCAGAGGCCATGCACCGCCCGCTCGAAGGCGTCGAGGACGGCCATCACCCGCGGGTCGGCATAGGGCCGGGACTGGGTCATCAGCATGCCGGCGCGGCCGCGCGCCGGGTCGAGCCAGTAGAGCGTGTTCATGCTGCCGCCCCAGCCCTGCGCGCCGGCGGCGCGGCGGCCGGGGACCGGCGCCTCCGAGCGCAGGCCAAGCAGGCTCCAGGTGAGATCGCTGCCGAGGCCGAAATCGACGTCGGCGCTGACCGCCGGCTGGGCGGTGGCGAAGATGCCGAGGCGCCGGGTGCCGAGCTGGTTGGCGAGGAGCCCGGCCACGGTCGCCGGGGCGAGGAGGCGGCGGCCGTCGAGCTCGCCGCCGCGAAGCAGCATGCGCAGGAAGCGCAGGTAGTCGGGCGCGGTGCCGATCAGCCCGTGGCCGAGGCCGTGGAACTCGGGATCGACCAGCGTGGGGGCGGGCACGACGGCGAAGCCGGCGCCATCGCGCACCCGGAGGGCGGCGAGGCGGGGGGCGAGCGCGGGGGCGAGCGCGAAGTCGGTCTCGGTCATGCCGAGGGGCGCGAGGATCTCCTCGCGGCAGAAGGCGTCGATCCGCCGCCCGTCCACCGCCTGGACGAGGAGCCCGGTCCAGTCGAGCCCCATGCCGTAGGCCCAGCCCTCGCCCGGATCGAAGGCGAGCGGCAGCTCGAGCGCGGCGAGCCGCCCGGTGCGGACGCTCGGCAGGCCGGTGATCCGGCGGTAGCGCAGCATGTCGGCGTTCCAGCTGTCGTAGGCGGCGCCGGAGCGGTGGGTGAGGAGATGGCGGAGCGTGGCGCGGGTGCGCTGCGGGCGCAGGCGCGGCGTGTCGCCGTCCCAGCCGTCGAGGACCGGCAGGGCGTCGAAGGCGGGGATCGCGTCACCGACCGGCGCGTCGAGCTCGAGCCGGCCGCGCTTGACGAGGATGGCCGCCGCCACCGCCCCGACGGCCTT
>NZ_CALLYO010000222.1 GCF_937858865.1 uncultured Amaricoccus sp.
GGCCAGCGCCGGAGCGCGCGGTCGAGCGGCGCCACCTTGCGGATGACGCAGCAGGCGTCCGGATCGCGCCGGTGCAGCGTGCCGTCGGGATCGAGCCGCGCAAGATCCTCCGTGTCCGGCCGCAGGTGCTGCACGTTGCCGAGCCCGAGATGCGCCGCGAGCGCCCGCTGGTAGGCCAGCGTTTCCTCGAAGAGCATCAGCGTGTCGATCATCAGCACCGGCGTCGTCGGATCGACCTCCGCGAGCATGTGCAGCAGCACCGCCGCCTCGGCGCCAAAGGAGGAGACGAGCGCCACCTCGCCCGGGAACTCGGCGAGGACGCCGGCCAGCACGTCCTCCGCCTGCGCGCCGGCGTAGGTCAGCCGCAGCGCGTCGATCCGGTCGAGGGGCGTGCTCTCGAGGGCGCCGGTCTCAAGCCGCATCGGAGCGCGCCTCGTCCGGGTAGAGTGCCGCCCGGAAGGGCGCCGCCCCGAGGCGGCGATAGGCCTCGATGAAGGTCTCGCCCGGCTCGCGGCGGAGATCGAGATAGGCACCGACCAGCCGCTCCACCGCCGGCACCACCTCGTCATAGGCGAAGCCCGGCCCCGCCTTCTCGCCGATCGCCGTCGTCTCGGTACCGTCGCCGCCGAGCGTGATCTGGTAGTTCTCCACCCCCGCCTTGTCGAGCCCGAGGATGCCGATGTGCCCGACGTGATGGTGGCCGCAGGCGTTGATGCAGCCCGAGATCTTGATCTTCAGTGGCCCGATGTCCCGCTGCTGGTCGAGGTCGGCGAAGGCCTGTGCGATCCCCTGCGCGATCGGGATCGAGCGCGCGGTCGCGAGCGAGCAATAATCCATCCCCGGGCAGGAGATAATGTCCGAGATGAGCCCGAAGTTCGCCGTGGCGAGCCCCGCCTGCTTCAGCCGGTCATAGATCGCGACCAGGTTCCGCCGCGGGACGTGCGGCAGCACGACGTTCTGCTCGTGGCTGATGCGCAGCTCGTCGTGGGCATATTCCTCGGCGATGTCGGCGAGGAGTCGCATCTGCTCGGCTGTGACGTCCCCCGGCGTGCCGCCGATCGGCTTCAGCGAGACGGTCACGATGGCATAGTGCGGGACCCGGTGCGGCGAGACGTTGGTGTCGACCCACGAGCGCAGGCCCGCGCCCACCAGCGGCGGGACCGGCACCTCCGGCTCGAAGACCGGTGCCGCAAAGGCCGCGTCGATCTCGGCGAGGAGCGCCGGGTTCACCGGCCCCATCTTCGCCCGCCGCTCGGCAAAGGCCTCATCGACGAGCGCCCGCACCGTGTCGATCCCCGCCTCGTGCACAAGGATCTTCAGCCGCGCCTTCCATTTGTTGTCGCGCCGCCCGAGCAGGTTGTAGGTCCTGAGGATCGCCTCGAGATAGGGCAGCAGGTCCGCCTTCGGCAGGAACTCCCGCACCGTCTTCGCGATCATCGGCGTCCGCCCGAGGCCTCCGCCGACCATCACCTCGTAGCCGACCTCGCCCGCCTCGTTGCGGTAGATGCGCAGCCCGATGTCGTGCGAGCGGATCACCGCCCGGTCGTGCGCCGCACCGCTGATCCCGATCTTGAACTTGCGCCCGAGCCAGCTGAACTCGGGATGATCGGTCGACCACTGCCGGATGAGCTCGGCGGTCGTGCGCGGATCCTCGATCTCGTCCGCCGCCGCCCCGGCGAAATGATCGGCCGTCACGTTGCGCACGCAGTTGCCGCTGGTCTGGATCGAGTGCATCTGGACGTCCGCCAGCGCCTCGAGGATGTCCGGCACGTCCCGCAGCTTCGGCCAGTTGAACTGGATGTTCTGCCGCGTGGTGAAGTGGCCGTAGCCCTTGTCCCAGCGCTCGGCGATATAGGCGAGCTGGCGCAGCTTGCGCGCCGTCAGCGTCCCGTAGGGGATGGCCACCCGCAGCATGTAGGCGTGCAACTGCAGGTAGAGCCCGTTCCGCAGCCGCAGCGGCAGGAACTCCGCCTCGGTCAGCGCCCCCGAGATGCGCCGCTCGACCTGGTCGCGGAACTCCGCCACGCGCTCACGCACGAAGGCGCTGTCGAAGTCGCTGTAATCATACATCGGAACGCTCCGCCTGACGGCCATGCTGGGGATAGTTGGACGGCCCGCGGGTGCGGAAGACCTCGCGGAAATGCGCCGGCGCTGCGCGCCCCTCGTCGTCGATCGCCGCCTCGACCAGATAGACCCCGACCACCTGGTTCGGGAAGGCCGACGCCCGCGCGAGCAGATCGTCCGCCGCCTCCGGGTTCAGCGCAAGCGCCGCATCGCCGATCTCACGCGACCATTCGCCGCGGGAGGTGAAATAGACCACGTCTCCCTCGAGGAGGTCGTTGCCGGTCGCCATCTGCGGCTGGAACCTGCGTGCCATCAGAGCGCCTCCCTGAGCTCGCCGAAGACGTTCGCCGCCGCGCGCGGCGCGAGGCCGTAGAGGATGAGGACCGGACCCGCCGGCGCGGCCTCCGCCAGCGCCTTCGGCAGGTCGATGAGCGTCGTCGCGATCACCCGCTGCTCCGGCCGGCTCGCGTTCTCCACCGCCGTGACCGGCGTGTCGGCGGGCGCGCCATGCATCAGCAGCCGCCCGCGCAGGAAGGTCGAGGCCCGGACCCCCATGTAGACCGCCGCCGTCGCGCCCGGCCGCGCGAGCTCGCGCCAGTCGTGCTCGGCGAAGCCCTCGACATCGTGCCCGGTCAGGATGCGGAAGGCGGAGTTCCGCCCGCGCCGGGTCAGCGACTGGCCGATGGCCGCCGCGCCCGCGCTCGCCGAGGTGATCCCCGGCACGATGCCGTAACGGATGCCCGCCGCCTCGAGCGCCTCGATCTCCTCGTCGAGCCGCCCGAAGACGGCCGGATCGCCGCCCTTGAGCCGGACGACCGTCCGACCCGCCCCCGCCTCGGCGACGAGGAGCGCGTTGATGTCCGCCTGCTTCCAAGCACGACCGAAGGGGGTCTTGCCGACCTCGACGATCCGCGCCTCGCGCCGGGCGAGTTCGAGGATCGGCTGCGGCACCAGCCGGTCGTGCACCACCACGTCCGCATCGTGTAACAGCCGCCGCGCCTTGAGCGTCAGCAGTTCGGGATCGCCCGGCCCCGCGCCGACGAGATGCACCACGCCCTCGCGCGCCGCCTCGCCCTCGGCGAGCATTGCCGAGAGCTCGCCGCGCGCGGCCTCCTCGCCCGCCTGCAGCGCGAGCGGGCCGCGCTCGAAGTAGAAGCGGGTCCAGAACGCCCGCCGTGCCGCCGAATCGAGCGCCTCGACCCGGGTGCGGAAGCCCTGCCCGATGCGGGTCAGCCGGCCGAGGGTGGCGGGCAGCAGCGCCTCGACCTCGGCCTTGATCTTGCGCGCAAGCACCGGCGCGGCGCCCTCGGTGCCGATGGCGACGGTGACCGGGTCGCGGTCGACGATGGCGGGAGTGAGGAAATCGCTCCCCTCGAGGTCGTCGACGATGTTCACGAGCGCCCCGGCGGCCCGCCCGAAGGCAGCCGCGCGGGCATCGCTCTCACTCTCGCCGGTGGCGCCATAGACGAGGGCCGCACCGACAGCGTCTACCGGCGCGAGATCGCGGTCCGCCAGCGCGAGGCGGCCCTCCGCCGCCCAGGTGCGGACCTCCGGCGCCGGGTCGCGCCCACAGACGAGGAGGTCGGCCTCAGTCTTCAGCAGTAACCGCAGCTTCGCGACCGCGACCGCGCCGGCACCGGCGACGACGACGCGGCGGCCGCGTAGATCGATGAACAGGGGATAGTGTCGCATGACGGAATCGGGCCCTTCCCTCTTGCGCTGCAATATAGGAGAATTTCCCTAATTCTCTCAATCCGGCGCTTCAAATAAGGACAGCGTCCTGCTACCGTGCCACCTCACGGTGACAATGGCATGCAATTGCAACGGGGACGGGAATGGCTGCCGCGCTCGACGAGCTGGATCGGAACATCCTCGCGCTGCTGCAGGAGGATTCCTCGCTGCCGCTCGACGAGATCGCCCGCCGGGTCGGAGCCTCGAAGACGCCGGTCTGGAACCGGATCCGCAAGATGAAGACCTCCGGCCTCATCACCGCCGAGGTCGCGCTGGTCGATCCCGAGAAGCTCGGGCTCGAGAGCTGCTTCTTCGTCCTCATCCGCACCTCGCAGCACGACGCCGACTGGCTGAACCGCTTTCTCGCCGCCGTGCGCGCGCGGCCGGAGGTGATGGAGGCGCATCGCCTTGCCGGCGACATCGACTACATCCTGAAGGTCCGGGTGGCGAACGCACGTGCCTACGACGCCTTCTACCGGGCGCTTATCAAGGACGTGGCGATCTTCAACGTGACCTCGGCGCTCTCGATGGAGGAGATCAAGAGCACGACCGCGCTGCCGATCCCGGCGGCAGGATCGGGCTGACGGGCCTCTCGCGGCGTGCTAAGCGCGGGGCGCGCGAGCCTCTGAAGGAGCCTAAGGAATGCGGGTCGTCGAGATCACCCCGGACTACAGCGTTTCACCGCAGCTCGGCGTCCCGGACGTCGCGGAGGTCAGGGAGCTCGGGTTCCGCTCGATCCTCTGCAACCGGCCGGACGGCGAGGAGGCGGGGCAGCCGGAGGTGGCGGCGATCCGGCAGGAGGCGGAGCGGCTGGGGCTCATCTTCGCCTGGGTGCCGGTGGTCTCGGGGGCGATCACCGGCGAGAACGTCGAGGATTTCGCGGCGGCGTTCGACGCGCTGCCGAAGCCGGTACTGGCCTACTGCCGCTCGGGAGGGCGGTGCCAGAATCTCTGGATGCTGGCGCAGCGTGGTCGGGCGGCGCGCGCGCGCTAGGTTAGGTGGAAGGCGCAGGCGCTGGAGTTGCGGATGCACGACCCGAAGAACGGCACGAGTTTCGAGACGGTCGTGCGGCGCGCCTTCGCGCGGCTGACCAGGGAGGATCTGCCGCGGGCCGCTGAATCGCGTGGCTGGCCGATCCGGACGCCGGCCGAGTTCGAGGAGCTGCTGCTCGCGCATCTCGGCTCCTCGCCGTCCGATCCGGAGCCCTGCATGGTCGACATGGTGCTGGCGGTCGAGCTCGGCGAAGGACTGCTCTCGGGGCAGCTCTGCTGCCACACGATGAACCGCCGCGTCCGCTGCGAGGCGGCCAAGGGGGATCCGCGGCGGGCGGAGGCGCTGAAGGCGCTCCTGGAGGTGCTGGCGGGGAAGGCCTGAGCCGCCTCAGGCCTCTTCGGCGGCGCCGAGCGTCACAGTCTCGACGGCTTCGACCGTCGCCGGCCAGTCGTCGGCGGGGCCCGCGCCCTCGGCCTCGCGCGTCTGGCGCAGCGCGTCGAGCGAAACCTCGCCGTGCACCCAGCCGGCCACGTCGGGCTTGCCGGCGGCGATCACGCCGTCCTCGGGGAAGGCTTCCTCGGGCGGGGCGTAGATGGCGGCGGCGCCGTGGGTCTGCGCGGCCAGCGGCAGCCAGTCGGTCGGGCCGACGGTGACGGCCTGGACGACGATGCAGCGCCCCTCGAGCGCCCGCGCCATGGCCGGGACGCGGAGCCGCCAGTAGCCGCGCGTGCTCTCGGCGAGGCCGGGGGCGAGCAGGATCTCGGCGCCCGCGGCGGTCATCGCGCGGGCGAGGAGCGGCTGGGCGGCGTCCTGGCCGAGCAGGATGCCGATCCGGCCGAGCTTCGTCTCGAAGACCCGCGGTGGCGCGCCGGGAGAGAGGCCCCACTTCTCGCGCTCGAACCGCGTCGGCACGAGCTTGTCCTGCGCCGCGGAGCTGCCGTCGGGGGCAAAGAGGCGGGCGCGGTTGACCGGCAGGCGGTCGCCGGCGCGCCGCACCGGGCCGGAGCCGGCGCAGATGTGGACGGCGAACTCGCGGGCGAGGCTGCCGTGCAGCTCGTCCACGTCCTTGATCCGGGCGTTCACCGCGTCGACGACCCGCTCGGGGTCGCGGGCGTTCTCCTCGCCGGCGAGGCTGGCGAGCTCGAGGGCGCCGTACTCGGGGAAGACGAGGAGCTCGGCCCCGCGCTCGGCGGCGGTACGGACCCAGACGCGCAGCTTGCCGACGTAGTCGTTCCAGCGGTTGTGCCAGTCGATGGGATAGGCGGCGGCGGCGATCTTCATGGCTCTCTCCCTGAAGCCGGCATTCCGCCAGCACCGCCCCGCCGAAGCAACAGGAAATCCGCGGGCCGCCGGCGGCCGCGACGCGGCGTGCGATTCACGATTTCGCGCGCGAAACTATGCTTATCCATTTGAACGCAAAGGGATTCGTCGGGTTAATTCTTCGTGAATCGTCCCGACGCGCGCTCGCCGCCTACCGCGGCAGCTAGGCGATCGAATGCATGTTCAGCGACGCCAAGACCCGGGGCGTCAACATCGAGGACACCCGCCTCACCTGCCCCCGCAAGCTCGCAGAAAGCCTTCGAGGGCGGTGACGGCACGGTGAGACATCCGGACGTTTCCTTGGTCGGAGTCGTCCAGAACCACCTCATCCCGCTCTCAGCCACCCCCTGTCGTATAGTGTGAAGGTCTGGTTAACGGCGCAGGAATGAATAACGATCCCAGCGTTTTAG
>NZ_CALLYO010000223.1 GCF_937858865.1 uncultured Amaricoccus sp.
CCAAGGCCTTCATCGACTTCCAGAACGACGTCACCGCCAAGGACATCCGCCTCGCGGTCCGCGAGGGGATGCGCTCGATCGAGCACGTCAAGCGCTACACCACTAACGGCATGGCGACCGACCAGGGCAAGATGTCCAACATCAACGGCCTGATGATCGCCGCCGACGCGCTCGGCAAGGCGCCGCCGCAGGTCGGCCTCACCACCTTCCGCCCGCCCTACACGCCGGCCACCTTCGGCACCTTCGCCGGCTACCACCAGGACGCCACCTTCGACGTCACCCGCAGGACGCCCATCGACCCCTGGGCCGAGGCCCACGGCGCCGTCTTCGAGCCCGTCGCCCTCTGGCGCCGCGCCCGCTACTTCCCGCAAGGCGCCGAGGACATGCACGCCGCCGTCGCCCGCGAGTGCCGCGCCACCCGCGCCTCCCTCGGCATCTTCGACGCCTCCACGCTCGGCAAGATCGAGGTCGCCGGCCCCGACGCCGTCACCTTCATGGAGCGGATGTACACCAACCCCTGGGCCAGGCTCGCCCCCGGCCGCTGCCGCTACGGCCTCCTCCTCGGCGAGGACGGCTTCATCCGCGACGACGGCGTCATCGGCCGCCTCGGCCCCGACCGCTTCCACGTCACCACCACCACCGGCGGCGCCGCCCGCGTCCTCAACATGATGGAGGACTACCTGCAGACCGAATGGCCCGACCTCAAGGTCTGGCTCACCTCCACCACCGAGGAGTGGGCGACCGTCGCCCTGAACGGCCCGAACGCCCGCAACCTCCTCGCCCCCCTCGTCGAGGGCCTCGACCTCTCCGACGCCGCCTTCCCGCACATGTCGGTCGCGGAATGCACCGTCGCCGGCTTCCCCGCCCGCCTCTTCCGCATCTCCTTCACCGGCGAGCTCGGCTTCGAGGTCAACGTCCCCGCCCGCCACGGCCTCGCCCTCTGGGAGAGGCTGATCGCGGCCGGCAAGCAGTACGACGTCTGCCCCTACGGCACCGAGACGATGCACGTCCTGCGCGCCGAGAAGGGCTACATCATCGTCGGCCAGGACACCGACGGCACGCTGACCCCCGACGACGCCGGCCTCGCCTGGGCGATCGGCAAGGCCAAGCCCGACTTCGTCGGCAAGCGCTCGCTCGCCCGCCCCGACATGGTGGCCAAGGGCCGCAAGCAGCTCGTCGGCCTCCTGACCGACGACCCGAAGCTCGTCCTCGAGGAAGGCGCCCAGATCGTCGCCGACCCGGCGCAGCCGAAGCCGATGACCATGCTCGGCCACGTCACCTCCTCCTACTGGAGCGAGGCCCTCGGCCGCTCGATCGCCATCGCGATGGTGACCGACGGCCGCGACCGCGACGGCGAGACCCTGCACATCCCCATGCCCGACCGCACGATCACCGCCCGCGTGGTGAAGAGCACGGTCTTCCTCGACCCCGAGAACAGCCGGCTGAGCGCCTGAGAGGAGAGCGAGCCATGAACGCCATGACGTCCCCCCGCGCCGGCGTGACCGTCGCCGAGCTGCCCCCGGCCACGCGGATCTCGCTGCGCCTCGCCGACCCGGCCGCCGCGGGCCTGTCCCTGCCGACCGCCGTCGGCGCCCGCAGCGCCGAGGGCAGCCGCACCGCCCTCTGCCTCGGCCCCGACGAGTGGCTGGTCGAGGCCCCGGAGGCCGACCGCGACGCGCTCCTCGCCGCGCTCGCCGGCATCTCCCAGCCCCACAGCGCCGTCGAGGTTTCCGACCGCGAGATCACCTACGCCCTCGAAGGCCCCGCCGTCCTCGACCTCCTCGCGACCGGCTGCCCGCGCGACCTCGCGCGGCTCGCCGTCGGCGCCGGCACCCGCACCGTCTTCGACACCGCCCAGGTCGTCCTCACCCGCGAGGCCGAGGACCGCTTCCACCTCACCGTCTGGCGCTCGTTCGCCCCGCACGTCCGCGCCCTCCTCGACCTCGCCGCCCGCGAGCTCGCCACCGGCCTCTGAAGGGAACCCTCATGCTCGACACCACCGCCCCCCGCCTCTCCGACGACGCCGTCGCCGCCGCCATCGGCCGCGAGCTCGGCCGCCAGCAGCACCAGATCGAGCTGATCGCGTCCGAGAACATCGTCTCCCGCGACGTCCTCATCGCCCAGGGCTCGGTCCTGACCAACAAGTACGCCGAGGGCTACCCCGGCAAGCGCTACTACGGCGGCTGCGAGTTCGTCGACGAGGTCGAGACCCTCGCCCTCGACCGGGTGAAAGAGCTCTTCGGCGCTGCCTACGCCAACGTCCAGCCGCACTCCGGCGCCCAGGCCAACCAGGCCGTCTTCCTCGCGCTGCTCCAGCCCGGCGACCGCATCATGGGCATGTCGCTCGCCCACGGCGGCCACCTCACCCACGGCTCGCCGGTCACCATGTCCGGCAAGTGGTTCGACGTCGTCAGCTACCAAGTCCGCGAGTCCGACCAGCTCATCGACATGGACGCCGTCCGCGCCCGCGCGCTGGAGACCCGCCCGAAGCTCATCATCGCCGGCGCCTCCGCCTACCCGCGCGCCATCGACTTCGCCGCCTTCCGCGCCATCGCCGACGAGGTCGGCGCATACCTCATGGTCGACATGGCCCACTATGCCGGCCTCATCGCCGCCGGCCTCTACCCGAACCCGGTGCCGCACGCCCACGTCACCACCTCGACCACCCACAAGACCCTCCGCGGCCCCCGCGGCGGCATCATCCTGACCAACGACGAGGACCTGGCGAAGAAGCTCAACTCCGCCGTCTTCCCCGGCAACCAGGGCGGCCCCCTCATGCACGTCATCGCCGCCAAGGCCGTCGCCTTCGGCGAGGCGCTGCGCCCCGAATTCAAGGACTACGCCGCCGCCGTCATCGCCAACGCCCGCACCCTCGCCGCGACGCTGCAGCAGGGCGGCCTCGACATCGTCTCCGGCGGCACCGACAGCCACATGGTCCTCGTCGACCTGCGCCCGAAGGGCGTGAAGGGCCGCGACGCCGAGCGCGCGCTGGAGCGCGCCGGCCTCACCTGCAACAAGAACGCCATCCCCTTCGACCCGGAAAAGCCCTTCGTCACCTCCGGCGTCCGCCTCGGCACTTCCGCCGGCACCACCCGCGGCTTCGGCGAGGCCGAGTTCGCCCGCGTCGGCGAGCTCGTCCTCCGCGTCGTCGACGCCCTCGCCGCCAGGGGAGCCGAAGGCGACGCCGCCGTCGAGGCCGAGGTGCTGGCCGAGGTGAGGAAGCTCACCGACGCCCACCCGATCTACCAGGGCTGAGGCGTTAACCTTCCTTTCCACGCGGTTAACGCCGCGGGGTGAATCCCTGTAATTTCAATATGATGGCAAAGTGGGCACGCGTGCCCACCCCGTGCCCGGAGGCGGCCATGTTCCTCAGCGTCTTCGACATCTTCAAGATCGGCGTCGGCCCCTCGAGCTCGCACACCATGGGCCCGATGCTCGCCGCCGCCCGCTTCCTCGCCGCCCTCCGCGACGGTGCCGACCGCGTCCCCGGCTCCGGCGCCCCCGCCCGGCTCGAGGCGTCCCTCCACGGCAGCCTCGCCTTCACCGGCAAGGGCCACGCCACCGACCGCGCCGTCATCCTCGGCCTGCTCGGCTTCGTCCCCGACACCCTCGACCCCGCCGAGGCCGAGCGCCGCCTCGCCGACCTCAAGGCCACCGCCCGCATCGACGTCCCCGGCCTCGGCCCCCT
>NZ_CALLYO010000224.1 GCF_937858865.1 uncultured Amaricoccus sp.
CGTCAAGGAAATTTTAACCCGACGAATTTCTTTGAAATCATGATGTTAAGTATAGTTTCGCGCGCGAAATCGCCCGTGGCGGCGCGTCACGCACCTCCCCGCACATCGTGCAGGAGAGCGCCACGAACAGCACCATGATCGGGCTGAGCAGGTAGCCGCCGGTGAACTGGAAGACCAGGAAGACCGCGATGCGCAGCCCCACCCGGTCCCGCCCCCATATCGCGGCGACGAAGAGCGCCAGCCAGGCCGCCGCCGTCGGCAGCCCGTACTCGTAGGTGAGCTTCACCAGCGGCCAGGCATTGCCGAAGTCGGCCGTGATCTGCCCCGCCCCGTGACCCGCCACCCAGCCGCCCGCATCGCCGACGATCCGGTAGAAGGAGGCGAGCGGCAGCACCAGCCGGTCGTACCCGCTCGACCCCGGGCTCGCCAGCTCCGCGAGCCGCCCCACCGCCGCCATCTGCCCGCCCCCGACGACCGGCAGCGCCAGCGCCACCAGCCCGGCCCCCGCGACGACCGCCGCCGGCGACCGCCTGAGCTCCCAGCAGAGCGCGACGGCCGCCATGAGAATCCCCGTCACCCCGCTGCAGAGCAGCAGCGCCGCAAGAAAGAGCGCCGCCAGCGGCCATCGCCGGAGCCAGAGCGCCTCGTTGAAGAAGGCGAGCGCCAGGAAGGCCGAGCAGAAGGAGGGCTCGAGGAAGAAGACCCCGTTCGGCCGGTCCCAGGTCCGCCAGGCCTCCGAGCTCGACTGATAGACGTACCCCGGCAGCAGCAGCCGCTGCGGAAAGAGCCCGTCGAGCCCCAGCCCGCTCCCCGGCCCGGCCCGCAGCTGCCACCCGTACTGCGCGAAGACCAGCAGCGCCGGCACCAGCATCAGCGCCGAGAACCCCCGCCAGATCGCCGCCCGCTCCGCGGCCCCCGTCTCCAGCCGCACCGTATAGACGAGATAAAGCGCCAGCAGATACGCAAGGCTCGCGGCCGACACCGCCCCCGCCGCCAGCGCCTGCGCCAGCGCCGCCGAGGCCCCCATCACGGCGAAGAGGACCAGCCGCGTCCGCGAGAAGGTGAGCCGCCGCGTCGCCGCCAGGGCCGCCAGCGCCCCCGCGGTGGCGACGAGCGGCAGGCTGATCGCCATCCCCCCCACCGGCACCGCCAGCCGCTGCAGATAGACGAGCGCGAAGAGCTGGAACACCACCGCCCCGCGCGTCACCTTCGCCCCTTCCGCCGCGCCGCCGCGACCAGCACCTCCTCGAACCGATCCGCCACCCGCCCGACGTCATAGGCCCGCTCGGCATACCGCCGCCCGCGCGCCCCCATCTCCGCCCGCCCGGCCGCATCGCCGAGCAGCGCGCACCCCGCCGCCGCGAACCCCGCCGCATCCCCCGGCTCGACCACCACGCCCGCCGCCTCCGCCCGCACCACCCGCGCCGCGAGGTTCCCCGCCGGCGCGGCGAGCAGCACCGGCCGCCCGGCGCAGAGATAGGACTGCACCTTCGACGGCACCGAGAACTCCCCCGCGTCCGGCTCGATCACCGCCACGGCCACGTCCGCCGCCGCCAGCACCTCGCGCAGCCGCCCGACCGGCTGCAGCGGCAGCAGCCGCAGGTTCTCCGCCCCCGCCGCCGCCAGCCGCTCCATCCCGCTCCCCTGCCCCACCACGACCACCCGCGCCCGCCCGCGCACCGCCGCCGCGAGCCCCAGCAGAAGCGAGGGATCGTGCTTCATCCCGAGCGTCCCGGAATAGACGAAGTTGAACCCCTCCCGGAGCCCGAACTCCCTGGCAAAGCCGTTGTCCCGCGGCCCCGGCCAGATCTCGTCGAGCGCCCCCCAGTTCTCGATCGTCGCGACCGGCGCCCGCGCCCAGCCCTCGGCCAGCGGCCGGAAGTCTTCAGTGATCACCACGACCCCGTCGCTCGCCCCGAACTGCCACCGCTCCATCGCCCGATAGGCCGCCCCCACAACCGCCCCGAGCGGCCCGAGCCGCCGCCCGAGCAGCCGCACCACCGCCAGGCTGTAGAAATCCTGCACCCAGAGCACGAAGGCCGCCCCCGCCGCCCGGCACCCGCGGATCACCCCCGCCTGCGCCGCCGTCGGCGTGTTGCCCGAGATGACGACGTCCGGCCGGAACCCCGCCACCGCCCGCGCCGCTGCCCGCCCATAGGCCACGTCCGCCCACTGCCGCGCCACGATCGCCCCCTTGTCATAGGCCCGCCCGATCGAAATCGGCAGGAAGCGCACCGGATCCGCCGCCCCGCGCGGCGCGAGCGCCCCCTTCGGCCCCGGATCCCCGGCGAAATAGGCGTGCACGACCACATGCCCGCGCGCCGCCAGCGCCCGGCTCAACCCGACTTGGAACGGGTGGCCGGCATAGTCGTGGACCATCACCCTCAAGACTAAATTAATCCTTGTGCGGTCTCAGGAAGCGGCAGGCTCCCGCGCAAGACAGCTTTCCGGACAACACGCTTAACAAACCGCAAATGAACAGCCGCTTCCCCGCGCCGGAGCTCACCCGCCCCTCGTCGCCCTCTCCCGACGGCGACCTCATCGACCTCCGCCGCCTCTTCGCCATCGCCCGCCGGCAGTTCGCGACGTTCGCCGCCTGCACGCTCGTCGGATCCGGGCTCGGCTTCGCCTGGCTGGCCGCCGCGACGCCGCTCTACACCGCGACCGCGACGCTCTTCGTCAATCCGCTGGCCGGCGCCCCGCTGACCGGCGCCCTCGCGCCGGTGGTCGCGGTCGGCCTCATCGAGAGCGAGACCGGCATCCTGCTCTCGGAGAAGATCGCGAGCGACGCCTTCACCGCCATCGACCCGGCCTCGCTCGCCGCCCCGCCCTCGCCGCTCGCCCGGCTGAAGCGACTCCTCCGCCCGGCGCTCGCCAGCCCCGAGGCCCGCCGCCAGGCGGCGCTCGACGACATGCGCGCCCGCTTCGAGGTCGCGCACCCGGACACCGCCTTCCTCCTCCAGCTCTCCTTCACCTCGCCCTCGCCCGAGCATGCCGCGGCGATTCTCGACGCCTTCGTCGCCGCCTACCTCGCCGACCGCGCCGAGCGCCGCCGCGCCACGGCCGAAGCCCAGGTCGCGGCCATCAAAGCCCAGATCGCGGAGCTCGAGGCAGAGCTCGCCGCCGCCGCCCGCACGGCCGACGCGCCCTATTCGGCCGACCCGCGCCGCCTCGGCGAGCAGGCGGACGCGCGCCGCCGCGCCGCCGCCTATTCGGCCGCGATCGGCGAGCTTCTCGCCCGCGGGCAGCAAGCCCGGGCCCTCCCGGCGAGCGGCGACGACCAGGTCCGGGTGGTCAGCCCGCCGCGGGTCCCGGTCTTCGACAGCTCGCCCAACGCCGCCCGCACGCTCCTTCTCTCGACCCTCGCAGGCGCCCTCGCCGGCGTCGCCCTCGGCCTCGTCCGCGAAGGAGCCGAGCGTGGCTTCCGCAGCGCCGGCCAGGTGCGCCGCGAGCTCGGCGTCCCCTGCCTCGCGCTCCTGCCCCGCGGCGAGGACCCGGGCGGCGGCGAGGCGCTCTGCGCCGTCAAGCTCGCGATCGACCAGGCGACCGGCACCTCCCGCCCGCGCCTCGTCGGCTTCGCGCCGGCCGCCGCCGGCGATGGCGCCACCACCGTCGCGCACGCCTTCGCCGGCCTCCTCGCCGCCGGCGGCGCCAGCGCGCTGCTCCTCGACGCCGACCTGAGAACCGCCGGCCTCACCCGCGCCCTCGGCCTCGACGACACCCCCGGCTTCGCCGACATGCTCGACGGCCGCAGCATCGCCCCGCTGCCGACCCCCGCCGGCCTGCCCCTCCTTCCCGCCGGCTCCGACCGGTCGGCCGCGGCCGCGATCGCCCTCGGGGCGGCGGAGGCCGGCGAGGCCCTCGCCCGCGCCGCCGCCCCCTTCGACCTCGTCGTGGTCGACCTGCCGCCCCTCGCCGACTTCGTCGACGCCCGGGCGATGGCGCGGCACCTCGACGCCATCGTCATCGTGGCGCGCTGGCGGCGCACCGAGCGCCGGCGCCTGCGCACCCTCCTCGCGGCCGACCGCGACCTCCGCCGCCGGCTCGTCGGCGTCATCCTCACCTGCGCCGTCCCGACCTCGGTCGATCGCTTCGACGACGACGTCCCGCTGTACGCGCTCGCATGACCCCCGGCCGCGCCGCGCCGCTCGACGCCCGCCGCACCCGCCCGCTCGAGGGCGGCCCGAGCTTCCCGCTCCGCCACCGCCTCTTCCGCGCCGCCTGGACCCTCGCCTGGACCCTCCTCGCCCGCTGGACGCCGCCGCCCTTCCACCCCTGGCGCCGCCTCCTCCTCCGCGCCTTCGGCGCCCGGCTCGCGCCGACCGCCCGCGTCTACGCCAGCGCCCGCATCTGGTATCCGCCGAACCTCGCCATGGGCCCGCACAGCTCGCTCGGGCCGCACGCCACCTGCTACGCCATGGACCGGGTGACGATCGGCGCCTATGCCACCGTCTCCCAGGGCGCCCAGCTCTGCGGCGGCACCCACAACGTCGACGCCCGCCACTTCCAGCTCCTGACGCGGCCGATCGCGATCGGCGACCACGCCTGGATCGCCGCCGACGCCTTCGTCGGCCCCGGCGTCACCGTCGGCGAAGGCGCCGTCCTCGGCGCCCGCGCCGTCGCCTTCCGCGACCTCGCGCCCTGGACGATCCACGTCGGCAACCCCGCCCGGCTGCTGCGCACCCGCGGCCGCGACGAATGATCCCGCGCGCGCTCCTCCTCCTCGCGCTGCTCGCGGCCCCGGCCGCCGCCGAGGACTACCGCCTGCAGCAGGGCGACGTCCTCGAGCTCGTGGTCCTCGCCCCGCCGATGCGCGAGCAGCTCCCGGTCGACCTCGACGGCAAGGTCACCCTGCCCGTCGCCGGCCCGATCGCCGCCGCGGGCCGCACCCTCGCCGAGCTGACCGCCGAGGCCCGCGATCGCCTCGCCGCGGCGACCCTGCCGCCGACCGCCCCCGGCGAGACGCTGCCCACGCGGATCTGGCCCGGCGGCGTCTCCCTCGCCCTCGCCGGCTACCGCCCGGTCTACGTCGGCGGCGAGGTCCGCGCCGCCGGCGCCTTCCCCTTCGTCCCCGGCCTCACCGCCCGCCGCGCCGTCGCCCTCGCCGGCGGCCGCATGCCGGACGCCGCCCTGCGCCGGCTCGAGCTCGAGGGAAGGCTCGCCGAGCTCGAGGCCCAGCGCGCGGCCGCCGCCGACCGCCTCGCCCGCCTGCGCCAGGAGCTCGACCCCGAGACGACGGGAGCGCTGCCGCACCCCGAGCGGGCGATCCTCGACCACCGGCGCGCCCAGGACGAGGCCGCCACGACCCACTTCGCCACCGCCATCCGGCACACCCGCGACCAGATCGCCGAGCTAGCCTCGCAGCTCGCCACCGAGACCGAGGGCATGGTCGCCGACCGGGCCGACTTCGAGCAGATCGAAGACATGCGCGAAGCCGGCACGGCGACGGCGCTCCGGCTCAGCGACGCCCGCCGCGCGCTCCTCTTCTCGACCACCCGCCAGCTCCAGACGGCAACCGAGCTCGCGCGCACCACGCGCGAGCTCGGCTCGCTCCGCTACGAGGAGCTGCGGCGCACCCTCGACCTCCGCCTCGCCGCCCTGACCGACGCCGCCGACCAGGCCCGTCTCCTCGCCGGTCTCGACGCCCGGATCGCCGCCACCCGGCGCCAGCTCGCCTGGCTCGGCGCCCCGGACGCCCCGGCGCCGATCTCGATCACGCGGAGCGACGGCTCGACCCTCGCCCTCGCCGCCGGCGACGACGTGCCCCTCCGCCCCGGCGACCTGGTGACGGTCGACCTCCCCTCCGCGCCGGCGATCGACTGAACCGCCGGTCAGACCGGCACCTCGGCCTGACGATGCCGTTGCCGAGGTCGTCACCGAAGACGGTGAGGACACCGGCCGAGAAGGTGGCGGTGATGGCCATCGGAAGGAGCCCCTCGGTTGATCGGACTCGGCAAAGGCTCGCGCAGCCTTGTCGCCGCGCGCCTCCCGAGCTGTTTCAACCGTCGCCCGCCCGAGCCCCTCAGGCCGCCATCCGCTCCCGGCTCACCTGCTCGGCGATCCACCAGTAGGTCCGCTCGAGCCCCTGCCGGAGCGGCATGGCCGGCTTCCAGCCGAGCTGCTCGCCGATCAGCCGGTTGTCCGAGTTCCGCCCCCGCACCCCCTGCGGCCCCGGCACATGCCGCTTGACCAGCGACTTCCCCGCGATCGCGCAGACGAGATCGACCAGCCCGTCGATCGTCACCATCTCCTCCGAGCCGATGTTCACCGGCCCGGCGAAGTCGGACCGCGCCAGGCGGACCGTCCCCTCCACGCATTCGTCGACGTAGAGGAAGGAGCGCGTCTGGCTGCCGTCGCCCCAGATCTCGATCTCGCCCGGGTCGGCCGCCATCGCCACCTTGCGACAGATGGCCGCCGGCGCCTTCTCCCGCCCGCCGCGCCAGGTCCCCTCCGGCCCGAAGACGTTGTGATAGCGCGCCACCCGGTTCTCCATCCCGTGGTTGCGGTTGAAGGCGAGATAGAGCCGCTCCGAGAAGAGCTTCTCCCAGCCGTACTCGCTGTCCGGCGCCGCCGGATAGGCCGAGTCCTCGCTGCACACCGGATCGTCCGGATCCTCCTGGTTGTAGGCCGGATAGATGCAGGCCGAGGAGGAATAGACCACCCCGCGCACGCCCCGCTCCCGGCAGGCCTCGACCATGTTGAGATTGATCGTCGCCGAATTGTGCATGATGTCCGCGTCATGCGCGCCGGTGAAGACGTAACCCGCCCCGCCCATGTCGGCGGCGAGCTGATAGACCTCGTCGAAGCGGCAATCGACCACCGCCCGGCAGAAGCCCCGGTCGCGCAGGTCGCCGAGCACGAAGTCGTCCGCCTCGCTCTCGGCGAACTCCGGACGCTTCAGGTCCACCCCGCGCACCCAGAGCCCGTCGCGGCGCAGCCGCTTGACCAGATGGCTGCCGATGAAGCCGCCCGCTCCGCAGACCAGCGCCCGTCGCGTCATTCCTTCCTCCTCGCCGCCGCCTCGAGGCGCGCCAGCGCACCGAGAAAAACCGCCGTATCCGCCGCGCGCGCCGCCGCCGGGCAACGCGCGCTCATCCGCCGCCACTCGGGCTCGGAGCCCATGCGCTCCATCGCCGCGATCCATCCCTCGCCGTTCTCCGGATCGACGACGAAGCCGTTGACGAAATCCTCGACCAGCACCGTCGCCCCGCAGGCCGGCGACAGGATCACCGGCACCCCGCAGGCCAGCGCCTCCGTCACCACGATGCCGAACTGCTCCTCCACGCTCGGCAGCAGCAGCGCCAGCGCGCCGCCGAGCACCGCCGGCATCTCCGCCGCGCTGCGATAGCCCTCGAGGCTCACGTGGCGCGAGAGGAGCTCCGAGGCCGCGATCCGCGCCGCCACCTGCCCCTCGAGCCCGCCGTATCCCACCAGCCGCAGCCGCCGCGGCGCCGCGGCCCGCCGCAGGTAGCCCTCGTAGAGATCGAGGAGCCGCATGTGGTTCTTCTTCGGTACGAAGCGCGCCACCGCGAGGAAGTAGCGCTCGCCGAAGGCCGCCGCCGCGAAGGCCTCCCGCGCCCCCGCCGCCACCCGGCCGGTGTCGATCGCGCAGGCATAGAGCTCGACCCGCCGCCGGCCGAGGAAGCGCGCATAGTCCGCCGCCCGCGGCGTCGCGGCGAGGATCCCCTGATACGGCAACAGAAAGAGCGCCTTCAGCGCCTCCCGCGCCACCCGCCGCCCGTAGTCGTCGAACTTCGAGTCGTTCATCGACAGGACCAGCGTGCCGCGCGCCCGCAGCAGCACCGCCAGCCCCAGCAGCACCGGATCCTGATAGCCGTAGACGAGCGCCACATCGGGCCGGAAGCGCAGCGCCGCGCCCCAGAAGCGCAGCGCCGCCCGCGCCCAGCCGACGCCTGTGTCGCGCGCCGGCCCGACCTCGCGCATCTCGAACCGCGCCGGCACCGGGAGATCCCAGATATAATCCCTGTCCCTCGGCCAGACGAGGCCGAGCACCCGCCGCCCCGACCCGGCCAGGCCGCTGCAGCGGTCATGATCGGGGACCCCGAGCGCCCGGCAGGCGTAGAGGACGCGCTGCGGCGCCTCGGCGGCGAACTCGATCGACAGGGCACTCATCGGCAGGACCGCATCTCGGGACCCGCCATCCATGCGCCGGCGGAAGTTGACGGAACCCTAACGCAGCACCCGCGCCGTCAGCCCCGCCCGCCGCAGCGCCAGCGCGAAGCCCGCCGCCAGCGCCGCCTCGGTCGCCACCGCCGCCCAGGCCGCCCCCACCGCCCCGCCGCCGGCGATGGCGAGCGCCGCGAGCGGCAGCCCGAGGAGCGCGACGACGATCTGGCTCGCCGCATAGGCCCCGCCCCGCCCCTCCGCCAGCAGCGTGTTCGCCCCGAGGATCGCGGTCAGCCCGGTCAGGAACGGCAGCAGGCAGAGCACGCGCAGCGCCGCCACCGCCTGCGGCAGCTCCCCGCCCCCCAGCGCCGCGACGAGCGGCCCCGCCGCCGCGAAGACCAGCGCCCCGCCGCCCGCCGCGGCGACCAGCACGAGAAGGCTCGCCGGCCCGCGGAACCCGCTCTCCCGCCCGCCGCCTTCGACGATGGCGAGAAAGAGCGCCTGGGTGACCGGCGCGACGAGCCCCACCATCAGCACCCGCACCCGGTCGGCCAGCGCATAGCCGGCCACCTCCGCCGGCGCCGCCAGCGCCGCGAGGATCAGTACCGTCAGCTCGCGCCCCCCGCCCGCCGCCAGGATCGCCCCGAACTGCCCGATGTCCTCGCGCAGGATCCGCACCGGCCCCCGCGCCCCGAAGCGCCCCGGCCGGCACCCGACCAGCGCGAAGCACCCCGCCATCGTCACCGCCTGCGCCACCGCCGAAGCCGCCAGCAGCCAGGCCAGATCGCCCGCCGCGCCGGCCACGACCACCGCCAGCCACCCCAGCCGGCTCGCCGCCGACAGCAGCGCGAACGCCCCGAGCCGCCCGAGGCTGTAGACGAGCCAGCGCGGCGTCAGCGCCAGCGCCGCGGCATGGGCGAGCGCCAGCACCCCGTCCGCCCCGGTCCCCGCCACGGCGAGGAAGGCAACGGAGGCCGGCAGCATCAGCCCCGCCTTCAGCAGCAGCGAGTCGCCGAGCAGCCCCCCGAGCCGCCCCTCGGCCAGCGCCGCCCGCGCCCGGATCGGCCCGGTGACGTTGAACGAGAAGTCGGCGAAGACGACGAAGAACCCGATGCAGGCCATCAGCACCGCGTAGCGCGAGAAGCCCTCGACCCCGAGCCCGCCCAGGATGAACGGCACCGCCGCCAGCGGCACGAGAAAGTTCACCGCCTGGATCGCCGCGATCCAGGCCGCGCTCCGCGCCACCCCGAGGAGCCGCGGCGAGATCACCCGGCTCCGCCCCGCGCCAGCGCCAGATACCCGCGATAGACCGCCGGCACATGCAGCAGCCGGAAGACCGCCCGCCCCGCCGCCCCCGGCGGCCGCCCGATCCCCTGCCCCCCGATCGCCGCGAGCCACCCCGCACCGACCGCCGGCCGCTCAACGGGCCCTCCCGCGAGCGCCGCCTCGTAGATGCCGAGCGCCCGCCGGCTGACCGCCTCGACCCCGAACCGCCCGCTCACCCAGTCCGCCCCGCCCAGCCGCACCCGCTCGCGCAGCCCCGCATCCGCCATCAGCGCCGTCATCGCCTCGGGCACCGCGTCCGGGCGCAGCGCCACCAGCCCGCCGACCCCGTGCCCGACCACCTCGAGCTGGCTGTTGTCCTTCAGCGGCGTGCTCAGCGTCACCACCGGCACCCCGCAGAGCATCGCCTCGCAGAGCACCATCCCGAAGCTCTCGCCGATCCGCGACAGATGCAGGAACCCGTCCATCGCCGTCAGCAGCTCCGATAGCCGCCGGTCGCACCCGGTCACCGGCAGCGACACGACCCGCTCCCGCACCCCCGCCGGCAGCCGCCCCACGCCCTCCGCGATCTCCCCCGGCGCCCCGACCAGCAGCAGCCCCGCATCGAACCCCCGCCCCACCACCGCGGCAAAGGCCCCGAGCACCGCCGGCGACCATTTCGCCGCATGCGGCTGCCCGACCCGCCCGAAGAGGAACCGTCCCGGCGGCACCCCGAGCCGCGCCCTGACTTCCGCCCGCTCCGCCTCCGGCACCCGCGCGATCGCCGCGCCGTCGACCGGATTGGGCAGCACCGCCATCGCCTTCCCGCGCGCCGCGGCCCCGCCCCAGGCGCTCCACTTCCAGGCGCACCACCGGCTCAACAGGCAATGGACGTCGATCAGCGCCCCGCCCTCCCCGGCATCGAACCGCGCGAAGACGTTGGTCTCGACCACCCGCGCCGCCGGCCGCTTCAGCACCCGCAGCAGCGCCGTCTCCCGCGCGTTGGCATAGCCTGACCGATGGATGTGCACGACGTCCGCCCCCCACCCGGCCGCCGCCACCTCCTCCCCGGGCCCGAACACGCCGACCCCCGCCGCCCGGTACGCCGCCTCCCGCCGCCCCCGCTCGGCATGGGCGAGAACCGCGACCTCCACCCCGAGCGCCTTCAGCCCGAGCGACAGGTTCTGCGCCGCCCGCTCGGTCCCGCCCACTCCCATGCCGGCCACGACGGTCAGAATGCGCAAGCGCCCGTCCCTCCTTCGCCGCCGATCAGAGGCGAGGAACGGTTAAGAAAGTGCAGACGGTCGCCCGCAGCCGCCCTCGTTCATCTCGGCGCACGGCCAGAGCCGCCGCCGAGAGCGTGGGGCGTAGCGGCGGCTCACGACGGCGCCGCCGCCCGCATGAGGCGTGGAATTGCCCCTCGCGACCGCATTTCGCGAGGTCGGCCGCCGAGCCGACCGACCTCCGTTGCCAGCCAGCCCGTGGTCAGGCCTCGGCCATCTTCGCGCCGAAGTAGTCGTTGGTGACCTTGACCACCACCGGCGACAGCATCACCAGCGAAATGAGGTTCGGGAAGGCCATGAAGGCGTTCAGCGTGTCGGCGACCAGCCACACGAAGTCGAGCTGGGTGATGGCGCCGATCATCACGAACAGCGTCCAGAGCAGGCGGTAGGGCTTCTCGACCGCGGTGCCCGCCAGATACTCCCAGCATTTCTCACCGTAGTAGGCCCAGCCGAGGATGGTGGTGTAGGCGAAGACCGCCAGCGCCGCCGCCAGAAAGTAGGCGCCGAAACCCGGCAGCGCCGTCTCGAAGGCGCTCGAGGAGAGCGCCGCGCCCGACACGCCGCTCGACCAGACGCCGCTCACCATGATGACGAGGCCGGTCATCGTGCAGACGATGATCGTGTCGATGAAGGTGCCCATCATGCCGATCAGGCCCGACTGCGCCGCGTTCTTCGACTGGCCGGCCGCCTGGGCGATGCCGGCGGTGCCGAGCCCGGCCTCGTTGGAGAAGATGCCGCGGGCCACGCCGTAGCGCATGGCGAGCATGATCGTCGCGCCGGCGAAGCCGCCGGTCGCCGCGACGGGGCTGAAGGCGTGGTGGAAGACCAGGCCGAGCGCCGCCGGGATCTGGCCGAGGTTCAGGAGCAGCACCAGGAGCGCCACGACGATGTAGGCAATGCACATGAAGGGCACGAGCTTCTCGGCCACCGCGCCGATCCGCTTGATGCCGCCGAGCAGCACGAAGCCGGTGAGCAGGGTGAGGACGACGCCGGTCAGCCAGGTCGGCACGCCGAAGCCCGCCTCGACCACGGCGGCGATCGAGTTCGACTGCACCATGTTGCCGATGCCGAAGCCCGCGAGCCCGCCGAAGAGCGCGAAGGCCGCGCCGAGCCAGCGCCAGTGCTTCCCGAGCCCGTTCTTGATCGCGTACATCGGCCCTCCGACGTGCTCGCCCCGGTCGTCGACCTCGCGGTAGTGCACCGCGAGCAGCACCTCGGAATACTTGGTCGCCATGCCGACGAGCGCGGTCATCCACATCCAGAAGAGCGCGCCGGGGCCGCCGAGCGCGATCGCCGTGGCGACGCCGGCGATGTTGCCGGTGCCGACGGTGGCGGCGAGCGCGGTCATCAGCGCGGCGTAGGGGCTGATCTCGCCCTCGGCGTCCGCGTCCGGCTTGCGGCCCTTCCAGACCATCCGGAAGCCGGTGGGGATGCGCAGGATCGGCATGAGCTTGAGCCGGAGCTGCAGGAAGAAGCCGGTGCCGAGGATCAGCACCAGCATCGGCGGCCCCCAGACGAAGCCGTTGATCGCCGAGAAGAACCCGGTGAGCGTTTCCATCCTTCGTTCCCTTCTTGGTTGTGATAATTTTTGGTTGTAGTGGGCTGGCGCAGCACGCGCGCCAAAAAAGCAAGGGCCGGCGCAGAGCGCCGGCCCCCGGGGTGAGACGAACTCAGGCCGCCGCGGCGACCGGAAGCCGGACCTCCGTCCGGCGCGGCGCCAGTTCGCCGGCGACTCGCTCGGCGACGAGGCGCGCCGTGGCGGCCGACAGGGTCCAGCCGAGGTGGCCGTGGCCGGTGTTGTAGAAGACGCCCGGCCGCTTGCCGCGGCCGACCCGCGGCAGCATCGACGGCGTCATCGGCCGCAGCCCCGCCCAAGGCGTCGCATGCTCGGTCGAGACGCCGGGGAAATGCTTCTCGCACCATTCGACCAGCGGCCGGATGCGGTCGGCGCGGATGTCGCGGTTGGCGCCGTTGAACTCGGCGGTGCCGGCGATGCGGAAGCGGTCCTTGCCGAAGCGGCTGGCGACGATCTTCGCCCGGTCGTCGAGCAGGCTGATCCAGGGCGCCGCCGCCTGGCTCGCAGCATCGGCGAGCTGCACGGTGATCGAATAGCCCTTGACCGGATAGATGTTCACCCGGTCGCCCAGCATCGCCGCGAAGGCGCGGCTGCGGATGCCGGCCGAGACGACGACGCCGTCGAACCGCTCCTCGCGGCCGCCGCTGACGATGCGCACCCCGTCCCGCGCCTCGAGGCCGTCGACCTCGGTGCCGAAGCGGAGGCTCGCGCCGCGGCGGGCACAGGCGGCAGCGAGGCCGGTGGTGAACTTGTGGATGTCGCCCGAGCTGTCGGAGGGCGTAAGGAAGCCGCCGACGAAGTCGCCGCAGAGCGCCGGCTCGACCTCGCGCATCTCGCCCGGGCTGAGCTCCCGCCGCTCGAGGCCGCCCGCGGCCAGCAGGCCGTTCACCATGCGGGCATGCGCCAGATCCTTGCCGTTCGAGTAGAAGTGCAGGATGCCGCGCCGCTCGAGGTCGAAGTCGATGCCCTCGCGCGCGGCCATCTCGAAGAGGACGGCGCGGGCGGCGATGGCGAGGCGCACCGTCTCGACGGTGTTGGCCCGGTAGCGCGGGATGTTCGAGAGGAACTCGGCCATCCAGCGCATCTTGTGCAGCGTCGGCGCCGGGTTGACGAGCAGCGGCGCATCGGCCGACAGCATCCACTTCAGCCCCTTGAGCACCGTCCCCCACTGGGTCCAGGTCTCGGCGTTCGAGGCGGAGAGCTGGCCGCCGTTGGCGAAGCTCGTCTCCATCGCGGCATAGCGATGGCGGTCGAAGACGGTCACCTCGAACCCGCGGTCGAGGAGCTCGTAGGCAGTCGTCAGGCCGGTCACGCCGGCGCCGATTACGGCAATCTGGGTCATGGTCACACTCCGAAGCCATGGCGGCTCAAGCGAGCCGCATGCCCCCTCCGTGACTGGGACCTGAGAGTTTCGCCCCCGTCGTCGGGGTGGGGGCTTGCTCCTTCGGTGGGCCTTTCGGGCCGCTTTCCGGAGTGTGGAGGCCTTGCCGGTCCTTGGACCTGAGAGTTTCCGGGGCGGTTGCTCCTTCGGCGACGGGTCACCCCGCCTTCTCCCGGCAGTGCCTTGGTCAGGCGCACTTACCTGAACCGCGAGATTCGCGCAAGCATATCCGTACCCGGCACATCCGGTAATCGGCCGGGGGGCCTCAGGTGCCCGGCGGCGCCTACGTCCGCGCGTAGAGCCAGAGCGTCACCGGCGCCAGCGCCGCGGTCAGCGCCGCCGGAAAGACCAGCGCCAGCCCCACCTGCCCGACCGTGGCGCCCCCGCCCATCAGCCCCCGGATCGCCGTCGTCATCCAGCTGACCGGATTCGCCTCGACGAAGGCCCGCAGCCACCCCGGCATCGTCGCCGGATCGACCATGATGTTCGAGGCGAAGACCAGCGGAAAGAGCAGTGTGAACCCGAGCGTCATCACCGTCGTCGGCGTGCGGATCAGCAGCCCGAGCACGATGAAGATCCACCCCATCCCGAACCCCACCGCCAGGAGCAGCAGGAACCCCGCCACCACGCCCGCGACGCCCGCCTCCGGCCGATACCCGAGTCCCAGCCCGATCCCGAGGATGATGAGCCCCGCGATCAGATGCCGCAGCACGTCCCCCACCATCAGCCCGGCGAAGGGCGCGAGCGGCCAGATCGGCAGCGTCCGGAACCGGTCGAAGAGCCCCTTCCCCAGGTCCGTCGACAGCCCCATCCCGGAATAGACCGCATTGAAGCAGACCGTCTGCACCAGGATCCCCGGCAGGAAGAACTGCAGATACTCCCGCGGCGACCCGGCCAGCGCCCC
>NZ_CALLYO010000225.1 GCF_937858865.1 uncultured Amaricoccus sp.
GGAGGCGCTCGCGGGCGTAGGCGGCGGCGAGCTGGTAGGCGCCGGCGGCCTGGGCGAGGCCCTGCATGCCGACCTGGGCGCGGGCCTCGTTCATCATGGTGAACATGGCCTTGAGCCCGGCGTTCTCCGGGCCGAGGAGCCAGCCGGTGGCGCCGTCGTAGTTCATCACGCAGGTGGCGTTGCCGTGGATGCCCATCTTCTCCTCGAGCTTGCCGACGGAGAGGGCGTTGCGCTCGCCGAGCGTGCCGTCGGGGTTCGGGAGGTACTTCGGCACGATGAAGAGCGAGATGCCCTTGACGCCGGCGGGAGCCTGCGGCGTGCGGGCGAGGACGAGGTGGACGATGTTCTCGGCGAGGTCGTGGTCGCCGGCGGAGATGAAGATCTTCTGGCCGGTGATGCGGTGGGTGCCGTCCGACTGCGGCTCGGCGCGGGTGCGCAGGAGGCCAAGGTCGGTGCCGGCGTGGGGCTCGGTGAGGTTCATGGTGCCCGTCCACTCGCAGGTGACGAGCTTCGGCAAGTAGGCGGCCTTCTGGGCGTCGGAGCCGTGGGCGTGGATGGCGGTATAGGCGCCGTGGGTGAGGCCGGAATACATGGCGAAGGCCATGTTGGCGGCGGAGTGCATCTCGCCCACGGCGGCGTGCAGCACGTAAGGCAGGCCCTGGCCGCCGTAGGCCGGGTCGCAGTCGATGCTGGTCCAGCCGCCCGCGCGCAGGAGCTCGAAGGCGCGGCGGAAGCCTTCGGGAGTGCGGACGGTGCCGTTCTCGAGGCGGCAGCCCTGGCGGTCGCCGGTGGCGTTCAAGGGAGCGAGGACGTCGCGGGCGATCCGGCCGGCCTCGTCGAGGATGGCGGCGGTGAAGGCGCGGTCGAGGTCGGCGTAGCCTGGGAGGGGCGAGTCGTGGACGGCCAGGACGTCGTGCAGCACGAAGGCCATGTCGTCGAGGGGCGGGGTGTAGGCGGCCATGCGGGTCCTCGTTACTCGGCCTCGCGCTGGGCGAGGAGCGTGTCGGTCCGGGCGAGCTGGTCCTTCAGGTCGGCGATGGCGGCGTCGAGTTCGGCGCGCTGGGCCTCCATGGCGGCGAGGCGCTCGAGGGCGAGGGCGCGGGTGCGCATGATCTGCGTCGCCTGGCTGTCGCCGAGGTCGTAGAGGTCGAGCAGCTGGCGGATATCCTCGAGCGAGAAGCCGAAGCGCTTGCCCTGCAGGATGAGCTTCAGCCGGGCGCGGCAGCGGCGGGTGAAGAGGCGCCGCGTGCCGGTGCGGAGCGGGGCGACGAGCTCCTTCGCCTCGTAGAAGCGCAGGGTGCGCGGCGTGACCCCGAAGGTCTCGCACATCTGCCCGATCGTCATGAGGTCGTCGGTCGCGAGGGATTCCGTCTGCGCCATCGTGCCCCGGACCATGCCCGGCGCCGCGGGATTCGCGCAAGGCGAAAAGTTGACGTTTGCGTAAGGTTGACGCGACGTCACCGCCTGCGCCCGCGGGCGGGACTGCCCTGCGGGGTGAGTGTCCCGGCCAAGGCGACGGGCGGTCAGGGGCGGATGGCCGAGATGAGGCGGCCGTAGTCGGGCTCGCCGGCGTGGGTGGCGCGGCGGTAGGAGAAGAAGCGCTCGGGGTCGGAATAGGTGCAGGCGCCGATCCATTCCGCGTCGGCGACCCCGGCGGCACGCAGGCGGCCGAGAACGAAGCCGGGCAGGTCGAAGAGGAGGCGGTCGCCGCTGCCGGGGACGAAGTAGCGTTCGGAGCCGTCCTCCTCGGCGAGGAAGCGGTCGAGGAACTCGGGGCCGACCTCGTAGGCGCGCTGGCTGATCGTCGGGCCGACGGCGGCGCGGATCGCCGCGCGGCGGGCGCCGAGCCGCTCCATCGCGGCGAGGGTCGCTTCGATGACGCCGTCGGCGGCGCCGCGCCAGCCGGCATGGGCGGCGCCGGCCACCCGGGCCTCCGGGTCGTGCAGCAGGACCGGGGCGCAGTCGGCGGTCAGCACGCTGATGGCGACGGAGGGATCGGCGGTGACGGCGGCGTCGGCGCGCGGCCGCTCGCTGCCGGGCCAGCCCGCGGGGCCGGCGACGGCGACCTCGGTGCCGTGCACCTGGTGCAGCGAGAGGAGCCGCGCCGGGGCGACGCCGAGCGCCTCGGCGACGCGGGCGCGGTTGAGCGCCACCGCCTCGCGCTGGTCGGCGGAGCCGGGGCCGCAGTTGAGGCCGGCGTAGATGCCGGAGGAGGCGCCGCCGCGGCGGGTGAAGAAGCCGTGCCGGGCGCCGGCGAGAAGCGGGGAGGTCAGAATTTCCAGCGTCATCCATCAAATCCAGGCGGGGCCGGCGCCCCTGCGGGGAGGAGCGCCAGCGCCTGGAAGAGCGTTCCCATTTCGTCCGGGTGGGTCAAGCGGCGATGCGCGGCGGCGATCTGCGCCCGGGTCTCGGGCGGCCGCCCCCGCGCCAGGGCCTGCGCGCGGGTGGTGATGCCGAGCCGTTCGAGGAAGGGCCCCTGGCCGACCGGGCCGAAGGCGCGGGCGGGGCGGCCGGCCTCGGCCAGGGCGCGGAAGCGGACGTGGGCGGTGAGGTCGGCCTCGCCCGGCGCGGCCAGCGGGTCGGCGAAGGCGTGGCCGGCGACGGCCTGCAGCGTGTCGCCGTGGCCGTCCCAGGCGCCGTAGTCGACGACGAGCGCCGCGCCGCCCCCCAGGGCGATGCGGGCGCCGAGGTGGGCCGCGATCGCCTCGGACTGCGGGGAGGTCTCGGCGATGGCGCCGTCGGGAAGGTGCGGGAAGCGGGCGTCAAGGCCGGCGTCGGGGCGGGGGGCGCCCCAGAGGAAGCCGTCGGGCCCGACCAGGCGCTCGCGCCAGAGGCTCTCGGTGCGCTGGAACTGGCGGATGGGCAGGGCGTCGAAGAATTCGTTGGCGACGAGGAAGAGCGGCCCTCCGGGCAGGTCCTCGAGGCGGGCGGCGGAGCGGGCGCCGGGGAGGAGGGCGCGCTGCGCCGCGCCGAGCGTCGGGCTTCGCTCGACGAGCCAGAGCCGGGCCGCCTCGGTGAAGCCGGGCTGGACCGCGGCGGCGCGCAGGGCGTCGCGCATGAGCGTGCCGCGGCCGGGGCCGAGCTCGGCGAGGAGGAAGGGGCCGCCGCCCTGATTGACCCAGGCCTGCGCCAGCCAGAGGCCGAGGAGCTCGCCGAACATCTGGCTGATCTCGGGGGCGGTGGTGAAGTCGCCGCCGGCGCCGAGCGGATCGCGGGTGGCGTAGTAGCGATCGTTGCAGGCGGCCATCCAGGCGTCGAGCCGCAGCGGGCCCCGGGCCTCGATGCGGGTGCGGAGCGCGGCGGCGAAGCCCGTCACGCGTGCCGGCGGGAGCGGAGGAGGAGGATGGCGCCGGCCGCGAGCATCGGCAGCGAGAGGAGCTGGCCCATGGTGAGGCCGAGGAGGAGGTGGCCGTGCGGATTGTCCGGGGTGACGAACTGGGCGTCGGCCTGGCGGAAGGCTTCGAGCGCGATGCGGGAGAGGGAATAGCCGATCAGGAAGAGGCCGAAGACGCGGCCGGGGCGGGCCAGCGCGCCGGCGCGGATGGCGAGCGCGAGCAGGAGGAAGAGGGCGAGGCCCTCGAGGCCGGCCTCGTAGATCTGCGAGGGGTGGCGGGCGCAGGGAACGGGCCAGCCGGGCGGGCAGGCCTGGGCGGCCTCGCCGGGGAAGACGACGGCCCAGGGGGCGGTCGAGGGGCGGCCCCAGAGCTCGGCGTTGATGAAGTTGGCGATGCGGCCGAAGAAGAGGCCGATGGGCGCCGCGGCCGCGACGGCGTCACCGACGGAGAGGATGGGGAGACCGTTTCGGAGCGAGAAGCCTATGACGCCGGCGACGACGCCGAGGAAGCCGCCGTGGAAGGACATGCCGCCGCGCCAGACGGCGAGGATCTCGGCCGGGTTCTGGGCGAAGAAGGCGGGCTGGTAGAAGAGGACGTAGCCGAGGCGGCCGCCGAGGATGACGCCGAGGATCATCCAGGTGAGGAGGTCGTCGGACTGCTCCGGGCGCATCGGCGCCGTGCCGCCCCAGAGCGCCGGGCGGCGGCAGAGGAAGGCGACGTAGCGCCAGCCGATGAGGAGCCCGGCGATATAGGCGAGCGCGTACCAGCGGATGGCGAGCTCGATGCCGCCGAGGCGGAGCGAGAAGAGGACCGGGTCGATCTCGGGGAAGGGCAGGACGAGGGGCATGAGGCGCCCTCAATCGGAGGCGCCGGCGGCCCTGTCAAGCGTTGAACCACTGCCGTGCCTGTGCTGAAACGGGGCGCGTCTCAGGGAGGGCGGTGATGGAATACAGGTATCTCGGGCGGTCGGGGCTCCGGGTCTCGGCGATGACCATGGGGACGATGACCTTCGCGACCGGGGCGGGCTTCCAGGGCGTGGGCGCGGTCGGGCCGGCGGTGGCGCGCGAGCAGATCGCCTTCTGCCTCGACCGGGGGGTGAACC
Organism: uncultured Amaricoccus sp.; assembly: GCF_937858865.1. Classification (GTDB taxonomy): domain Bacteria; phylum Pseudomonadota; class Alphaproteobacteria; order Rhodobacterales; family Rhodobacteraceae; genus Amaricoccus. The sequence goes on from NZ_CALLYO010000225.1 coordinate 4,438, forward strand.
TCATCGACACCGCCAACGCCTATTCGCGCGGCGAATCCGAGACGATCATCGGCGAGGCGCTGGGCGGCAAGCGGCCGAACGACGTGCTCCTCTCCTCGAAGGTGCGCTTCCGCATGGACGAGGGGGCGAACGGCGAGGGGCTGTCGCGGCACCATATCATGCGGCAGGTCGAGGCGAGCCTGGGGCGGCTCCGGACCGACGTGATCGACATCCTCTACCTGCACGAGTGGGACGGATCGACGCCGCTCGAGGAGACGCTCGGGGCGCTGCACACGCTGGTCGAGCAGGGGAAGGTAAGGTATGCCGGCGCCTCGAACTATTCGGCCTGGCACCTGATGAAGGCGCTCGCCGTCGGCGAGGCGCGTGGGTTCCCGCGGCTCGTGACGCAGCAGATCCACTATACGCTCGAGGCGCGGGAGGCGGAGTACGAGCTGGTGCCGATCGCGGTCGCCGAGGGGGTCGGCATCCTGGTCTGGAGCCCGCTCGCCGGCGGGCTGCTCTCGGGCAAGTACGGGCCGGAGGCGCCCTCGGCGCGGCAGCTCGGCGGGCGGCACGAGCCGCCGATCCGCGACACCGCGCGGCTCTGGCGCATCGTCGAGGTGCTGAAGGAGGTCGCCGCGGCGCACGGGGTCTCGGGGGCGCAGGTGGCGCTCGCCTGGCTGCTGGGGCGGCCGGGGGTCGCGTCGCTGGTGATCGGCGGGCGGACGGAGGCGCAGTTCGGCGACTGCATCGCGGCGGCCGATCTGCTGCTCACGCCCGAGGAGCGGGCGCGGCTCGACGCGGTCAGCGCGCCGCCGTCGATCTATCCCTACTGGCACCAGAACCGCAGCGCGGCGGAGCGGTTCGGCCCGGCGGATTTCCGCGCCGAGGAGAAATAGCCCCCGGCCGCCCGCCGGCTGTGGCCCTTGGCAAGCCGGGCGGGCGTCGCCATATGCCCGGGGAACAGCCGAAGGAAACGCCCGAATGCAGACGAAAAACAAGGTCTTCGACGACTTTGCCCAGCTCATGTCGAACGCGCTGGGGGTGGCGCAGGGGGCGAAGGTCGAGGCGGAGACGGCGCTGAAGGCCCGGCTCGACCGCTGGCTCGCCGACCGCAACTTCGTGACCCGCGAGGAGTTCGACGCCGTGCGCGCCATGGCCGAGAAGGCGCGCGAGGAGAACGAGGCGCTGAAGGCGCGCCTCGAGACGCTGGAGAAGGCGAAGGGCTGACGGGCCCGACGAGCCTGCTAGCCGCTTCTAGCGACGCGCGCGACGAAGGCCGGGTCGGCTTCTATCGCCTTGAGCAGCAGTCGCGCTGCCGGGTCCGGCGACCGGCGTCCCTGTTCCCAGTTGTTCATGGTCGCGGCGGCGATGCCGAACATCGCCTCGAACTCCCTCGTCGACTTCGCCGCCTTCCTGCGGATCGCCTTGATCCGCGCCGGGGCCAGCGGGGCCACGTTGACGACTTCGAGCGCCGTCTCGCCACGCTTCCAGGCCAGGACTTCCCGGAGTCCCTCGGCGATGCCGTCGCCGAGGCTCTTGTCACCCATTCCTGATCTCCTCCATCAACTGCTTCAGCATCTTCTTCTGCGCGATCGTCATGTCTTCCCGGTCGGCCTTGGCATAGGCGAAGACGAGGGCCGCGGCATCGTCCGCCAGCATCAGGAAATAGACGGCGCGGCCGCCGCCGCGCTTGCCGCGACCCCCGAAGGCGAAGCGGAGCTTGCGCAAGCCGTCCAGCCCGGGGATCACGTCCCCCGCCAGCGGATTCGCGGCTATCGTCGCCCGGATCTCCGCGTCCTCGGCAGGGGTGACGCCCATCTTCCTGAGGGCTCGAGCGTAGGTTCGGGTTACGACGATCTCCACTCGCGCATAATTACGCCATTGGCGCAGTATGCGCAAGCGGAAAGCTGCGCCAATGGCGTAGTTCCGGTCGCTCGGGCCGTCGACTCTGCCTGTGGACCGCAGCTCCGAATCCCCGGCGCGAAAGAGTTGACGGACCGTTAACTCTGACGCGGAAATCTTCGCCGGTTCATGCGATATTTGCCTTTACAGGCATCCTCGGTTCGCCCACCATATGTGGTAGGTTGGCGGCGCCTGCCGTTGATCTGTTGTTAACCTCAACGCCCCCGCGGGGGGTGATGCCCCGGCGGGTGGCCAGAATGAGAGGCACCGGGCATGGGCATTGTCGAGCGCGATTTCGACTGCGAGGAGCTCCACCCCATCGACATCGTCGAGACCCTGGCCGAGGAGCGGTCCTGGGACTTCGACCGGATCGCCGACGACCAGATCGCCATGGCGATCGAGGGCAGCTGGCGGACCTATTCGGTGACGCTCGCCTGGTCCGCCCGTGACGAGACGCTGCGCCTGATCTGCGCCTTCGACATGGCGCCGCCGGCGAAACGGGTGGCGGCGCTGCACAAGGTCATGGGGCTCGCCAACGACAGGTGCTGGACCGGCGCCTTCGTGCTCTGGCGCGAGCAGAAGCTCGTCGGCTACCGCTACGGGCTGAACCTCGCCGGCGGGGCGCAGGCGAGCTCGGCGCAGATCAACGACATGGTGCGCGCGGCGGTCACCGCCTGCGAGCGCTTCTATCCAGCCTTCCAGATGGTCGCCTGGGGCGGCGAGACGCCCGAGAAGGCGCTTGGCATCGCCATGTCCGAGGCCTACGGTCGGGCCTGAAGACGGCGGCCCCCTTTCCGGCCGCCGGGAAGGGGGCGCTTGCAACTGTCGGATCTCTCCCGCCGCGGCCTGGTGCTGCTCGGCTGCGGCAAGATGGGGACGGCCCTCCTCGAGGGCTGGCTCGCCCGCGGGCTCGCGCCGGCCGCCGTCACCGTCCTCGAGCCGCGCCCGGCGCCGCGCCTCACGGCGCTGGCCGGCGAGGGGCTGCGGCTCAACGCCGATCTGCCCGAGGCGCCCGCGGTGGCGGTCCTGGCGGTCAAGCCGCAGATGATGGGCGAGGCGCTGCCCCGGCTCTCCGCGCTCGGGGCGAGCGGGACGCTCTTTCTCTCGATCGCCGCCGGCACGCCGATTGCGCGCCTGGAGGGGGCGCTGGGCGCCGGCTCGCGGGTGGTGCGGGCGATGCCGAACACGCCGGCCGCGGTCGGGCACGGCATCACGGCGCTGGTCGGCAACGCCGCCGCCGGCGCGGCGGGGATCGCGCTCGCCGAGGCGCTGATGCAGGCGGTCGGCGAGACCGTCCGCCTCGGGAGCGAGGCGGAGATGGACGCCGTCACCGCCGTCTCGGGCTCGGGCCCGGCCTATGTCTTCCTGCTGATCGAGGCGCTGGCGGCGGCGGGCGAGGCCGAGGGGCTCGACGCGGGTTTGGCGCTGCGGCTGGCCCGTGCTAGCGTGGCCGGTGCGGGGGCGCTGGCCGAATCTTCGGGGGCCGCCCCGGCGGAATTGCGCGTGAACGTGACGAGCCCCGGCGGCACGACCGCGGCGGCGCTCGCCGTTCTGATGGACGAGACGGGTGGATTGCCGGCGCTGATGCGCCGTGCCGTTACCGCCGCTGCTGCCCGCAGCAGGGAGCTCGGCGGCTGAGGTGTCGGCCCGCGGGGGCCTCTCAAGGAGGAGAAAGAACCGATGCTGGATCCCAAGACCTTCTCGTTCGACGTGGACAAGCTGAACGAGTTCTTCAAGCAGAACGACTTCAGCAAGTATCTCGCGAACCTGAAGATGCCGGGCATCGACGCCGACGCCCTGGTGAAGGCGCAGCAGAAGAACATGGAGGCCCTCGTCGAGGCCAACAAGGCGGCGGCCGCGGGCTACCAGGAGCTTTTCAAGAAGCAGGTCGGCATCTTCGAGGAGACGATGGCCGAGGCGCAGAAGCAGCTCAAGGCCTTCGACACCACCCAGATCGACGACCGCGCCAAGGCGCAGGGCGAACTCGCCAAGGCCGCCTTCGAGAAGGCGCTCGCCAACATGCAGGCCCTGGCCGAGAGCGCGCAGAAGGCGAACGCCGAGGCCTACGAGATCGTCTCGGCGCGGATCAAGGAGAGCATCTCCGAGCTGAAGGACATGGCCGGAAAGGTGGCCCGCAAGTAGCGCCCGCGCGCAACGAAGGGGCTTGCCCCCGCCGCGCCGGCGGGCTTGTCTCGGGGCTCCGCGAGAGGGGGCCCCGGGATGAGCGAGATCAGCTTCGACGATTTTCTCAAGGTCGACATCCGCGTGGGGCGCGTGCTCCGCGCGGAGCCCTTTCCCGAGGCGAGGAAGCCGGCGCTGAAGCTCTGGATCGACTTCGGCCCGGAGATCGGCACCCGCCAGTCCTCGGCACAGATCACCGTCCACTACGGCGTCGACGAACTGGTCGGCCGGCAGGTGCTCGCGGTGGTGAACTTCCCGCCGCGGCAGATCGGCCCCTTCCGCTCGGAGGTGCTGACGCTCGGGGTGGGTGATGCGGATGGCGCGGTGGTGCTGGTCGCGCCGGACCGCGAGGCGCCGATCGGCGCGCGGCTGCACTGAGACGGGGGGAGAGAGATGGCGCCGAAGCCCCGTGTCGTCGTGACCCGCCGCCTGCCCGAGGCGGTCGAGGCGCGCCTCGCTGCCGCCTTCGATGCGACGCTCAACCCCGAGGACCGGCCGCTGCCGCGGGAGGAGCTGACGCGGGCGATGCGCGAGGCCGACGGCGTTCTCGTCGCGGTCAACGACGCGGTGAACGCCGAGCTCCTCGCCACGCCGGGGCGGCGGGTGCGCATCGTCTCGAACTTCGGCGTGGGGGTGAACAACATCGACCTCGCCGCGGCGAAGGCGGCCGGGGTCGCGGTCGGCAACACGCCGGGCGTCCTGACCGACGCGACGGCCGACATCGCGCTGGCGCTGATCCTCGCCGCGACCCGGCGGATGAGCGAGACCGAGGCCATCCTGCGCGCCGGCGGCTGGGACGGCTTCCGCCCGACCGGCTGGCTCGGCATGGGGCTGCAGGGCAAGACGCTCGGCATCCTCGGCATGGGGCGGATCGGGGCGGCCACCGCGCGGCGGGCGGCGCTCGGCTTCGGGATGCGGATCGCCTACTTCAACCGTTCGCCCACGGGACCGTTCGACTTCCCCGCCGAGGCGCTGCCGACGGTCGAGGCCGTCCTCGCCGCGGCGGACGTCGTCTCGCTGCACGTGCCGGGGGGCGGGGCGAACCGCGGGCTCCTCTCGGCCGGGCGGATCGCCGGGATGAAGCGGGGGGCCTATCTCGTCAACACCGCGCGCGGCGACATCGTGGACGAGGCGGCGCTGGCCGCGGCGCTCGCGCGGGGGCATCTCGCCGGCGCCGGGCTCGACGTCTACGCCGAGGAGCCGAAGGTGCCCGAGGCGCTCTTGCGGCTGCCGAACGTGACGCTGCTGCCGCACATCGGCAGCGCGACGCTCGAGACGCGCACGGCGATGGGGATGCTGGCGGTCGACAACCTCGCCGCCTTCTTCGCCGGCGAGGAGATGCCGTCGCGGGTGGCCTGAGGGCGAGACTTCCAGCCAGGCCGCCCGGCCCAGCCACTCTCATCACGAGTTGTTCAGAGGCGCCGGGATTGACCCGTTGCCGCCGGCCGAGCAGCTTGTGCGGTGCAGCAAGCCATCGAGGGACAAATCCATGAACGCTTCCGCACTCGACGCCTGGGCGCCGCGCGTCCGCGGCATCCTGCGCATCGTCGCCGCGCTTCTCTTCATCGAGCACGGCACCCAGAAGCTCCTCGGCTTCCCCGCCTCGGAATTCTCCCCTGGCTTCATGTCGCTGCCCTGGATCGCCGGGCTGCTCGAGATCGTCGGCGGCGCGCTGCTGGTCGTCGGCCTCTTCACCCGGCCGGTCGCCTTCCTGCTCTCCGGGCAGATGGCGGTGGCCTACTGGATGGCGCATGCGCCGCAGAGCTTCTTCCCGGTGCTGAACGGCGGCGACGCGGCGATCCTCTTCTGCTTCGTCTTCCTCTATCTCGTCTTCGCCGGCCCGGGCTCCTGGAGCCTCGACGCGGCGCGCGCCGAGCGGAGGGCCTGAGGGCGAGCCTCGACAGGGGCGGCGCGAGACCCTAAGTCTCGCCCAGCCCCCGAGGAGGACCGCCATGACCCGCCTGCCCGCCGCCTTCGACGCCCGCGAGCCCGCCGCCGACGAGGCGCTCGGGCCGCTGCCCGAGTGGGACCTGGGCGACCTCTATCCCTCGCCGCAGGCGACCGAGCTTACCGCCGACATCGAGTGGCTGCGCGGCGAGTGCCTGGCCTTCGCCGGCGACCACGAGGGCAGGCTCGCGGCGCTCGACACCGCCGGGCTGCTGGCGGCGATCCGCCGCTACGAGCGGATCGAGACCGTCTCCGGGCGGATCATGAGCTATGCCGGCCTGCGCTACTACCAGAACACGACCGACCCGGTGCGGGCGAAGTTCTTCGGCGACATGCAGGCGGCGCTGACCGAGATCACCACGCCGCTCGTCTTCTTCACCCTCGAGCTCAACCGGATCGAGGACGCCGCGCTCGACGCGGTGGTGGCGGGCGACCCGGCGCTGCTGCGCTACAAGCCGCTCCTCGACCGCATCCGCAAGATGAAGCCCTACCAGCTCTCCGACGAGCTGGAGCGGTTCCTGCACGACCAGTCGGTGGTGGGGGCGGCGGCCTGGAACCGGCTTTTCGACGAGACGATGGCCGGGCTCGAGATCCCGGTCGGGGCCGAGACGCTGAGCCTCGAGGCGGCGCTCGACCGTCTCTCCGATCCCGACCGCGGCAAGCGCCAGGCGGCGGCGGAGGCGTTGGCTGCGACCTTCGCGGCGCGGCTGCCGCTCTTCGCGCGCATTACCAACACGCTCGCCAAGGAGAAGGAGATCGAGGACCGCTGGCGCAAGTTCCCGACGGCGCAGACCGCGCGGCACCTCTCGAACGACGTGGAGCCCGAGGTGGTCGAGGCGCTGAGGGACGCCGTGGTCGCCGCCTATCCGAAGCTCTCGCACCGCTACTACGCGCTGAAGGCGAAGTGGCTCGGCCTCGACAAGCTGCAGGTCTGGGACCGCAACGCGCCGCTGCCGAAGGAGGAGGACCGCAGGATCGGCTGGGAGGAGGCGAGAGCGACGGTCCTCGACGCCTACGCCGGCTTCGACCCGCGCATGGCCGACCTCGCCAGGCCCTTCTTCGAGCGCGGCTGGATCGACGCCGGCGTGAAGCCCGGCAAGGCGCCCGGCGCCTTCGCGCATCCGACCGTCGTCGACGTGCACCCCTACGTGCTCCTCAACTACCTCGGCAAGAGCCGCGACGTGATGACGCTGGCGCACGAGCTCGGCCACGGCGTGCACCAGCGGCTGGCAGCAGGGCAGGGCGAGCTCCTCGCCTCGACGCCCTTGACGCTGGCCGAGACGGCGAGCGTCTTCGGCGAGATGCTGACCTTCCGCAAGCTGCTCGCCCAGGCCAAGGACCAGGCGGCGCGCAAGATCCTCCTCGCCTCCAAGGTCGAGGACATGATCAACACCGTCGTGCGGCAGATCGCCTTCTACGACTTCGAGTGCCGGCTGCATGCGGCGCGGCGCGAGGGGGAGCTGACGCCGGACGACATCAACGCGATCTGGATGGCGGTGCAGGGCGAGAGCCTCGGGCCGGCCTTCGCGTTCATGCCGGGCTACGAGACCTTCTGGAGCTACATCCCGCACTTCATCCACTCGCCCTTCTACGTCTATGCCTATGCCTTCGGCGACGGCCTCGTGAACGCGCTCTACGCCGTCTACGAGGAGGGTCGCCCCGGCTTCCAGGAGAAGTACTTCGAGATGCTCGAGGCCGGCGGCTCGAAGCACCACAAGGATCTCCTGGCGCCGTTCGGCCTCGACGCCAGCGACCCGAAATTCTGGGACAAGGGGCTCGGCCTCATCGCCGCGATGATCGACGAGCTCGAGGCGATGGAGGACTGAGCAGGCCGATGCGGCGGGTGGCGGCAGCGGCGATCGGCGCGTTCCTCGCGGTGGCGTCGCCGGCGGAGGCCGAGGTGGTGTGCCGGCCGAACACCCTCGGCACGGTAAGCTGCCCCGCCGCGGAGCCGCGGCCGCTGGCGCGGCCGGGACCTGCGCCGACCCAGGCGCTCGACCGGGTGCGGGCGCGGGAGAAGCAGCCCGAAGGCGAGACCTTCATCCCCGCCCGCCGCACCAACCGCCTCGGCGGGACGGTGCTGCGCGAGGGCGGCGGGCCGGCCGGCACCTGCCGCCCCGACACCCTCGGCAACCTCCACTGCCGGTGAGGCTCGCACGACCTCCGGGTGATTGGCTCGGCCCCTCGCGCCCCTGCGCGTTTCGGCATTAACCTCTTAACCGACCGTCAAGGTCGTATGGCCGCTTTCCAGCCTCCTTCCAGCCGCATTCCAGTCCGCCCCCAAGCCGCTGTTAACACGACCGGAATTCCTGCCGGAGGCCGTATCACTCCACCCGCGTGATCCGCGGCTCGTCGCCCGGGGCATAGTCGGGATGGGCGGCCAGGAAGTCGGCCAGCACGTCCTCGAGGTTCGGCCCGTAGTCGTAGGCATTCGTCGCCTCGTCGCGCAGCGAGACATAGCCGTCACCGCCCGCGCGCATGAAGTTGTTGCTCGCCACCATGTAGACCTTGGCCGGATCGAGCGGCACCCAGGCCTCGCCCTCGCGCACCTCGACCGTCTTGATCCGGCTCATCGCCGGCGCCTCGGGGTCCCAGCTGAAGCGCAGGCCCGAGACCTGCGGAAAGCGCCCGGCGCCCTCCTCGACCTGGCTGACCCCGTTCTCGAGCGCGGCCACGATCGCCGAGCCGGGCAGGTTGAAGGTCGAGAGCGTGTTCTGGAACGGCAGCACCGCCAGCACGTCGCCCATGGTGACCGTGCCCCCGCCGATCGAGGCGCGCAGACCGCCGCCGTTCTGCAGCCCGATGGTGACGCCCTGCCCCTTCACCCGGTCAACGATGGCGTCCGCGACGAGGCTCCCCATGACGCATTCCTGCGCGCGGCAGGTCTCGCGGCTGCCGTCGATGCCGGCGGGGATCTCGGTGACGACGCGGGCCTTCAGCTCCTCGATCGGGCCGGCGAGCTCCGCGATGCGGGTGAGCGTGTCGGCGTCGGGCGTGACGCTCGCGTCGAGGAGCTGCGCGTCGCCGGTCGCGCCGGTGACGACGCCCGCATCGTCGAAGGTGAGCGTGAGGTGGCCGAGGTACTTCGAGTAGGCGCCGGCCTGCACGATCGGCACGCTCCGCCCGTCCGGCCCCTCGACCATCAGCGGATAGGCGAAGGGCGCCCCCTCGGCGGTGTTGGAGAAGAGCGTGTGGCTGTGGCCGCCGACGATGAGGTCGATCCCCGGCACGGCGGCGGCGATCTTCTGGTCCTCGACCTCGCCGAGGTGGCTGAGCAGGATGACCTTGTCGACCCCCTCCGCCGCGAGCGCCGCCACCTCGCCCCCGAGCCAGGCGACCGGATCGCGGAACGTCACCGTCGGGCCGGGCGAGGAAATCTCGGCCGTCTCCGGAGTGATGGCGGCGACGATGCCGACCTTCTCGCCGCCGAGGTCGAGCACGACATGGTCCTCGGCCAGCGGTGCGAGCAGGTTGTCGGCCGAGACGTCGGCATTGCCGGAGAGGACCGGGAACTCGGCCTTCTCGATGAATTTCGCCAGCGGCGCGGGACCGAGGTCGAACTCGTGGTTGCCGTAGACCATGGCGTCGATGCCGATGCGGTTCAGCATCTCGGCCTCGACCTCGCCGGAATAGGCGGTGAAGAAGAGCGAGCCCTGGAACGCGTCGCCCGCTTCGAGCACGACGATGGGCTCGCCCTTCGCCGCCGCCGCCTCGCGCAGCGCCTTCACCGCGGTCACCAGCCGCGCGGCGCCGCCGAAGCACTCCCCCGCCGCCTCGTCCTCGGTCGAGCAGGTCGAATCGAAGCCGTTGATCGATTCGATGCGGCTGTGGAAGTCGTTGAAGTGCGCGACCTGCAGCGTGAAGGCCTGCGCGGCGCCGGCCATGAGCGTCAGCGCGGCCGCGGCGGCCAGGGCTTTGCGGAACGGCATGGGCTGCGACCTCCTTGCGCCTGATCGGTGGCCGAGCATGGCAGGCGAAGGTCCCTCGGGGCAAGGGCGAGGCGCGTCACCTGCCCGTAACCTGCCCGTCACATGC
>NZ_CALLYO010000226.1 GCF_937858865.1 uncultured Amaricoccus sp.
AGCGAGGGTGCTGCCCTCGGGTCTCCGGGACCAGAGCCCGCGCATGCGGGCGAACGGCGCTCAAAGCGCCGACTCTCAGCCAGCCAGCCGCGCCGCCAGATGGTCGCCCAGCCTGAGCGCGAGCTGGGTCAGCGTATAGGTCGGGTTGCAATGCCCGGTGCTGGCGAAGACGCTCGACCCGCCGATATAGAGGTTCTCCACCTCGTGCACCCGGCAGTCGGCGTCGACCACCCCCTTGCCCGGATCCGCCGCCATCCGCGTCGTCCCCATGTGGTGCTTGCCGCCCACCTCGTCGTCGAGGACGCCGGGAAAGCGCGGCGGATCGGCCAGCAGCCAGTCCCCGACCTGCGCCCGCCCGATCTCCGTGTCGGCCATGTGCGCGCCGAAGGCCATGGCCGCCGTGCGCATGGTGTGGACGTCGATCTCCGACAGCCGCCAGTCCATCGCCACCCGGCGCAGGCCGAAGGCATCGCGCTCCTCGCCGAGCCGTACCCGGCTCTCCGGGTTGGGCAGCGCCTCCTGCGCGATCCGGAGCACACCGGTCTGCCCGGTCGGCTGCGGCAGCACCAGCCGGTCGGTCAGCGCCCGGTCGACGAAGGGGTCGCGCACCAGCCGCTCGAGCAGGATGTTGAACTCCTCGGGCGGCATGTCCTCCCGCGCCAGCGCCGGCAGCTCGTAGGGCCAGATCCAGCGCGGCTCGAGTCGGAGCCCGAAGTTGAGGCACGCGTGCTCAGTCATGAAGAGCTCGGTCGGCGCATAGAACTCGCGCTCCCGCACCAGCACGCGCAGGACGCACTCGGCGATCAGGAAATGCGGATGGTCGGCGAAGCAGCGCCCGACCCAGCCGCCGCGGTTGCCGACCCCCTCCGGCACCTGGGAGGTGAAGTTGAGCAGCAGCCGTGCGTTCTCGATCCCGCCGCAGCAGAGCGCGTAGGCCCGCGCCCGGATGGTGAACCCCGGATCGGCGGGGGCGTAGCCACGGAAGACCGCGCCCGCCACCCGCCCGAGCCCCTCGTCCAGCCTGAGGTCGACGAGGTTCGCGTTCACGACGAGGGTGATCGCCTCCGACGCCTCGATCTCGCCAAGATACTTCTCCGCGAAGCGGGTCGGCGGGCTGAAGCGGAACTGGAAGCGATGGAAGTCGTAACCCTTCTGCCTGACCGGCAGGTCCGGCGCCTCGGTCGCCGAGGGTACGTCGAGGATCGCGTCCGCCTCGGTCCGGTAGGGGTCGAGGTCGATCTGCCCGATCGGCCAGCCGGTCAGCGGCGCATAGCTCTTCGGAAGGAAGTCCACCGCCTCGAGCGCCCGCGTCCAGCCGCCCCAGTGGTTCGAGGTGCCGCCGAAGTAGCGCAGCCGACAGACGTCGAGGTCGAAATACTCCATCCCGATGTTGGTGCCGCGATAGGCGTCCTGGCTCTCGTCGCTGTACTCGAGCCCGCCCGCCTCCATCAGCGCGACGCGCGCTCCCTTCGCCGCCAGCCGCCGCGCCAGGGTGATCCCGGCGGGCCCCGACCCGACGACGCAGACATCGAATTCACGCTCGAAGGCGCTGCGGTCCATGCTGCTCGCGTCGGCGATCATCGGCTCCTCCCGCTCGCCACCTTCGCACGCCCTCCCGCCGCGTCAAGGCCGGCACGTGGGCGCGGCGG
>NZ_CALLYO010000227.1 GCF_937858865.1 uncultured Amaricoccus sp.
ACCCCGCATCAACCTCCGCTCACGGCCGCAATTCGTATGGCCGCTTTCCAGCCCCTTTCCGGCCGCATTCCAGTCCGCCCAAGTCGCTGTTAACACGACCGGAATTCCCCTCGAGACCGATTCGATCCGCCGGAGGCCGCATCAGTCGTCGATCTCGACCTCCGGCCGGTCGCCGCCGCGGGCGGTTTCGGCATGCCAGCGCCCGCGCTCGTCCTCCCAGCTGATCGTCGCCGTCTCCCCAGGCACCCGCTGCTCCTGGGCGGCCCGCAGCGCGGCGAGATGCGCCGCCTCGCGGCTGGGATAGGTCTCCGAGAAGGTCCCGTCCACCCGGTAGGCCCAGCCGCCATCGTGCTCGACGATGGAATATCTCACCCTGTCCATCACGCACCTCCGGCAGTTCGCGCCCGCGATGCTGACGCGGATCGCCGCCCCGCTCAACGAAAAAGGGCGGCTGGTCGCGCCAGCCGCCCAGGTCGGTCAGGGAGGAGCAAACCGGACCAACGGCTTGCGGCGGAGTCCAGGTGGCGGATGAGCTACCGGCACTGGACGATGGTCTGATCGCCGATCCGCGCGAACAGCATGTCGAGCGGCGTCATCACCGGCCCGAAGCGCGGACGGCAATGATCGGCGTAGAACTGCGGAATCCGGTAGCGCGGGCTGCCCAGCGGGTCGGACATGCGCGCGAGCGCCTCCTCGACGAGCGGCCTCGCCGGCAGGCGGATGACCAGGTGCTTCAGGCTGCCCTGCACGAACTCCATCGAGCGCAGCCGGTCCGGCAGCGCCGCGATGCCGGCGAGCTGTCCCCTCAGCGCCCCGATGTCGGCCGGCCGGCCGGCGGGATCGATCGCCCACTCCGCGACGAGCCGCCCCATCTCGATATAGTCCTCGACCTCGATGCGAGGGATCGTGGGCGCTGAGACCGGCTGATCGTCGAGCATGGCCTTACCTCCAGTTTCCGGCGGATACGTCCGTCCCCTCCCTCACGCCGGCAGCGCGGGTGCGTGCGCCGCGGCGCCCCCTCGGGGACGGACGATCCGGCGCCGCGGAAGCCAGCAGGATCTGTGCGGCGAGCGCGCACCGGCCTCCGGGTATTGCCGGACGGGCCGGCAATCGTGGGGGAGGGGGCTGCGGCAAACAGGTGCATGGCTTCCGGGCTCTCGGGTGCTCCGCCGAAGTGGCGGGGCACGGATGTCATAGCAGCGCCGAACCGGTGCCTTCTGTGAACCAGGTCACAGAGAGGTCCGTCGCATTGTCGCAAGGGCGGCATTGCGTTCGCGCCCGGCATCGGCATAGAGAGGGCCGCGGCGCCGTCGTGGAGGATCGGCATGGGAATTCGACAGCTCGCTCACGAGTTGCACCTCTCGATCGGCACCGTCAGCCGCGCCCTGAACGACCGGCCCGACGTCAACGACGAGACACGCGCCCGGGTCAAGGAGGCGGCGATCCGCGCCGGCTACGTGCCGAACCAGTCCGGGCGCAGCCTGCGGAGCGGCAGGACCGGCATCGTCGCCGCGGTCATTCCCACCCGCACCTTCGCCTCCACCACCGATTCCGGCCTCTTTCACGTGCTCGAAGGCGCCCGCCGCACGCTGCGGGCGCAGGCGCTCGACCTGATCGTGCTGTTCCGCGGGCCGGACGAGGATCCGCTCGAGAATCTGCAGCGCACGGTGCAGCGGCGCATCGCCGATGCGGTGATCGTCAGCCAGACCACCACGGCCGATCCGCGCCTCGCCTACCTCAAGGCCCGCGGCGTGGATTTCGTCGCCTTCGGCCGGTCGGGCGGGATCGAGGACTATCCGTTCGTCGATTTCGATTTCGAGACGATGGCCCGCCAGGCGGCGCGCCTGTTCGTGGCCGATGGCCACCGCCGGCTCGCCGTCGCACTGGGCGATCCGGCGCTCAACTACGAGAGCATCACGGTCGAGGCGTTCCGCGCCGAGACGCAGCGCCTGGGCCTGGCCGAGACGGCGGTCGAGCTGCTGCCGACGCGCGACGGCCGGCTGACCGCCGCGGGTCTCGCCCGTTTCGCCGGGCCGCTCGTCCCGACCGCCATCCTCGCCACGCACGAGTGCATCGCCGGCACGCTCTATGCGGATCTCGGCCGTCTCGGGCTCGCGATCGGCAGGGACGTCTCGCTGATCTGCACCTTCCCGGCGATCGACACGCGCGCGCTGGTGCCGGCGCTGTCCCACTTCAGCGCCGACCTCGATGCCGTCGGGGTCGCGCTGGCCGAGACCCTGACCGGGCTGCTCTCCGACAGCGCGGTCAGGCCGCGATCGCGGCTCGTTCCGCTCGCCTTCAAGCCGGCGGCGAGCCACGGGCCCTGCCTCGAGCCGCAGCGCCCGCCGAGCCACGGGCCGGCGCGCCGGCCCGCGGCGGAGCGCCGCGCTAGAGCGTGACCCAGGCGCCGTTGCGGGCGGAGGACCTCACGCAGGCCTCGACGAAGGCGACGCCGGCGACCCCGTCCTCCAGCGTCGGATAGAGCACCTCCGCCGGCACCGGCTCGTGCGCGCGCCGGGCGCGGATGGCGCGGGCGGCCTCGGCATAGATGTTTGCGAAGCCCTCGAGATAGCCCTCCGGATGGCCGCCGGGCGTGCGGCTCACCCGCGCCGCATTGGCGTCGGCCCCCGCCCCGCCCCGGGTCAGGAGCTGCTTCGGCTGGCCGAGCGGCGTGTACCAGAGCCGGTTCGGCTCCTCCTGCTCCCACTCGAGCCCGCCCGTCTCGCCGTAGACGCGCAGCCGCAGCGCGTTCTCGTTGCCGGTCGCGACCTGGCTGCACCAGAGCATGCCGCGCGCGCCGCCCTCGTAGCGCAGCAGCACGTTGGCATTGTCGTCGAGCTTCCGCCCGGGGACGAAATGCTGCAGGTCGGCCGCGAGCGACTCGAGCCTCAGGCCGGTGACGAAGCCCGCGATGTTGAAGGCGTGCGTGCCGATGTCGCCGGTGGCCCCGCCGGCACCCGACTGCGCCGGGTCGGTGCGCCAGCCGGCCTGCTTGGAGCCGGTCGCCTCCACCGGCGTCGCCAGCCAGTCCTGGGCATATTCCACCTGCACCACGCGGATCTTGCCGAGCCTGCCGTCCGCCACCATCGCGCGCGCCTGCCGGATCATCGGATAGGCGGTGTAATTGTGGGTGAGGACGAAGAGCGTGCCGGAATCGGCCGCCGCCTTCTGCAGCCGCTTCGCCTCGGCCAGCGTCGCGGTGAGCGGCTTGTCGCAGATGACGTGGATGCCGCGCTTCAGGAACTCGCGCGCCACCGGCGCATGCATGTGGTTGGGGGTGACGATCGCCACCGCCTCGATGCCGTTCTTCCGCCGCGCCTCGCGCTTGGCCATGGTGACGTAGTCGTCGTAGGTGCGATCCGCGGGCAGGCCGATCATCGCCCCCGAGGCGCGCGCCTTCTCCGGCGTGGAGCTGAGCGCGCCGGCCACCAGCTCGTAGTCGTCGTCGATCCGTGCGGCGATCCGGTGCACCGCGCCGATGAAGGCATCCTTGCCGCCGCCGACCATGCCCAGACGGATGCGGGCGGGTTTCGTCTCGGTCATCCAGTCTCTCCCCTCGTCAGCTCGCCCAGCCCGCGCGGATCACCCGCGCGCCGGCCCTCACCACCTCGTCCTCGCTCCCGAAGAGCGGCCGCCACACCCGCGTCGCCGCGGCGAGATCGGGCAGCGCCTGCCCGAAGGCCTCGACGGTGAACCAGCCGTCGTAGCCCGCATCCCGCGCGGCGCGGATCGCGGCGGCATGGTCGATATGCCCGCTGCCGGGCGCGCCGCGATGGTTCTCGGAGATATGGACATGCGCGATCGCCCCGATCGTCTCGCCGATCGAGCCCGTCGGATCGCTTTCCTCGATATTGGAGTGGAAGGTGTCGTAGAGATAGCCGAAGTTCGGCCGCGCAACCCGCGCCACATGCGCCGCCGCCTGGGCGTTGGTGGTGAGCACGTAGCATTCGAACCGGTTGAGCGGCTCGATCGCCAGCGTGAGCCCCGGCGCGCGGTCGGCCATCGCCTGGTGCGCCGCGACGAGCCGGTCGAGCTCCTCCTGCGTCGGCCCCCGGCCGGAGAACTGCCCGAGCGGCTGGTGGAAGGGGCCGCAGAGGACCTCCGCCCCGAGCGCCTCGGCACAGTCGATGAGCCAGCCGAGATGCGCCTGCCCCGCCTTGCGCTCGGCGGCGTCGGGCGAGATCGGGTTGTGGGCGGCATCGGGCATGATGCCGACGGCCGTGGCTGCCAGCCCCTCGTCGGCGAGCCGACCGCGGAGCCAGGCGAAATGCTCAGGCTCGCCCTCGAACACCGGCACCTCGATGCCGTCGTAGCCCGCGGCCTTGATGCCCGCGAGGAGCGGGAGGTGCTGCCCGGTGACGTGCGTCGTCCAGAGCAGCATGCAGAAGCCGGCCTTCATCCGCTTCAGCCCAGGCCGAGGATGCGCCGGTTCGCCGCCTCGTCGGTGCCGCCGGCGGCGAAGTCGTCGAAGGCCTTCTCGGTCACGCGGATGATGTGGTGGCGGACGAACTCCGATCCCTCGCGCGCGCCATCCTCGGGATGCTTGAGCGCGCATTCCCACTCGACCACGGCCCATCCGTCGAAGTCGTGGGCGGTGAGCTTCGAGAAGACCGCGCCGAAGTCGACCTGCCCGTCGCCGAGCGAGCGGAAGCGCCCGGCGCGGTCGACCCAGCTCGCATAGCCGGAATAGACTCCCTGCCGGCCGGTCGGGTTCAGCTCCGCGTCCTTGACGTGGAACATGCGGATCCGCTCGTGGTAGATGTCGATGTTGTCGAGATAGTCGAGCCCCTGCAGCACGTAGTGCGACGGGTCGTAGAGCATGTTCGCCCGCGCGTGCCCGTTCACCCGGTCGAGGAACATCTCGTAGGTCGTCCCGTCGAAGAGGTCCTCGCCCGGATGGATCTCGTAGCAGATGTCGACGCCGTTCTCCTCGGCCGCGTCGAGAAGCGGCGTCCAGCGCCGGGCCAGCTCGTCGAAGGCGGTCTCGATCAGCCCCGCCGGCCGCTGCGGCCAGGGGTAGACGAAGGGCCAGGCGAGCGCGCCGGAGAAGGTCGCCATCGCGCCGAGGCCCATGCGCTTCGAGGCCTGGAGCGCCATACGCACCTGCTCGACCGCCCAAGCCTGGCGCGCCTTCGGGTTGCCGCGCACCTCCGGCGCCGCGAAGCCGTCGAACATCTCGTCGTAGGCCGGATGCACGGCGACGAGCTGCCCCTGCAGATGGGTGGAGAGCTCGGTCACCTCGATGCCGTTCGCCTTGGCGACGCCCTTGAACTCGTCGCAATAGTCCTGGCTCGCGGCGGCCTTCCCGAGGTCGATGAGCTGCCCGGCCCAGGTCGGCACCTGCACGCCGACATAGCCGCAGTCCGCCGCCCAGCGGGTGATCGCGTCCCACGAGTTGAACGGGGCGGCGTCGCCGGCGAACTGGCCGAGGAAGAGCGCGGGGCCCTTGATGGTCTTCATGAATCGTCCTCCCTGACGGTTTTGCCCTCTTGTCGGCCAGCGGGAGGCGCGGCGCAAGCCCCGGGCTTCGGCACCACTCGTGCGTGCACGAGCCTGATGACGAACGCCCGGCGCTCGGCTATAGTCTCCGAAAAAAGGCAAGTCATCGAGGGCAGTAATCATGCGATCTCTTGCGATCGTCCTTATAGCGTGTCTTCTCGCATCCTGCGGCGGCAGTCGCGACCTCCCCGAGGCGAGCCGATCCATCGCCGGGATGCCGCGCTTCGGCGATGCCGACCCGTACGACTGGGCCGGCATCCGCCCCTGGCAGTACCCGGTGCACGGCATCGACGTCTCCAAGTACCAGGGCGACATCGACTGGCACCGCGTCCGCGCCTCCGGCATCGACTTCGCCTTCATCAAGGCGACCGAGGGCGGCGATCACACCGACGACCGCTTCCAGCAGAACTGGGCCGCCGCCCGCGCCGCCGGCATGCCGCGCGGCGCCTACCACTATTACTACTTCTGCCGTCCGGCGGCGGAGCAGGCCGCCTGGTTCATCAACCACGTCCCGCGCGAGCCGGGGGCGCTGCCGCCCGTCCTCGACCTCGAATGGAACCACAAGTCGAAGAACTGCCCCTTCCGCCCGGATCCGGCCACGGTGCGGCGCGAGGCGCTCCTCTTCCTGCAGGCGCTCAACGTCTACTACGGCAAGCGCCCGGTCATCTACACCACGGTCGACTTCTACCGCGACAACGACCTCGGCCGGATCGAGGGCTTCCACTTCTGGCTGCGCTCGGTGGCGGGGCACCCGTCCGACGTCTATCCCGACCAGCGGTGGGCCTTCTGGCAGTATACCGGCACCGGCCTCGTGGAGGGGATCGACGGGCTGACCGACATCAACGTCTTCGGCGGCAACCGCTCGCAGTGGGCGACCTGGGCAAGCGGCTGAGCTGCCCTCAGTGCGTGAGGGTGATCGAGAGTTCGGTGAGCGCCCGCTGGTCGCGCGCGCTCAGCCGCTCGATCCCGAGCGTCGCCTGGTGCAGCCGCGCCAGCAGGCTCTCGAGTTCCTCCAGCTCCTCGTCGGTATAATCGCGATCCGCGCGAGCGAAGGCGGCAATGGTCCGGGACTCCGAGAGGACGAGCGCGATCCCCGCGCCGTTCATGAGCCCGTAGTCCTTCGCCTGCTCGAAGACGCCTGCCTCGTCGATCGAGGCGAGATCGCTCCAGCGCAGCCGGCCGACGTTCTGCAGGCCCCAGCGCACCACCGGGTCGTGCATGACGAGCCCGGCCTCCGAATAGTGCTCCATCCAGGGCTTGGCGTAGGTCTGGAAGAGATAGGTCGGGCGGGTGAAGCGGACGTGCAGGGCGATCGCGAAGCCGGCGGGGCTCCGCTGGTCGAGCTCATGGAGAAGCGCGGCGATGCTCTCTTTCCGGCTCACTTTTGTTTATCCGCACAACGGTTGCGCGAATCACGACAACCACCATAACCTCGACGCCAAACGCAAGGTATGTGCTGGGCAACCTCCATGGAAGACTGTTTTAGCGGTACGTCGAGCCACAAATGAATCGGTTGATAGATCCGGACATGCTCGACAGGCTCGCGCCGGCGGGCTTCTATGTCGCCATCCGCGTCGGGTTCGCCTTCCCGATGGTCGAACACAACCACCTGCCGGCGGGGTGGATACGCGAATACGGGGCGAGCGGCTTCATCGTCCACGACCCCGCCATGGCCTGGGTCTACCGGAATTCCGGCGTCACGCGCTGCAGCACGCTCGGGATCGAGGATGCGCAGGGCGTCCTCGAGCTGGCGAAGAACTACGGGCTGAACTTCGGCGCCGTCTCGAGCTACCTCGACAGCTGCAGCGGCGGCCAGCGCACGTTCGGCTTCTTCTTCCGCTCCGATCGCGAGTATGAGGAAGGCGAGCTGGAGATTCTGCACGCATCGCTCATCAATGCCCATCAGGCATATGCGCGGCCGACCAAGCTAACGGCGGCAGAACTGGAAACCCTGAGCTTGGTCAAGAATGGCCTCCTCATGAAAGAGATTGCATCTCTTCTTGGGATATCCGAAAGTGCTATTAAGCAGCGCCTGAAGAATGCCCGCCTGAAGTTGAACGCCAAGACCGGGCCGCAGGCTGCCGCAACGGCGACAATGCTGGGCATGATCTGACTTTTTACTTGGCGTGTTCGCGACCGGAGCAGTGCTTGCAAGCCCTGTCGTATAACGAGTATTAACAAGCAGCCGCTCGCCGGAATACGCTCCGCTCTCCACCTCGGAGAGTGACTCATGCATACCATCACGTTCGATTTCCTTGGCCAGCACCGCCACGGGTCGGCCTTTCACGAGTATCTGCGACTGCGGAAGCGCTTCTTCGTCGACGAGCTCAACTGGGACATTCCGCACAACGACGACGTGGAAATGGACCAGTACGACAACCCCTGCGCCCATTACTCGCTCGTACTGCGCAACGGGCGCGTGGTGGGCGGCGCGCGAATCATGCCGACGACGTCGACCTGGGGGCGCCATACCTACATGCTCCGCGACGCCCTGCGCGGCGACATCGAAGCGATTCCCGCCGAGGTGATTCCCGAGGAGTACGCCTCGAAGGAGGTCTGGGAATGTACGCGGCTCGTCGTCTCCGACCTGCTCAACTCGCAAAGCGATCGTGCGAACTGTCTTATGCTGATCGTGGAGGGGCTGATCGACATCGCCAACCGCAACGGCGGCATCGAGCTCGTGACGCTGACCCGTCCGGCGCTCGTGCGTGCCCTGCGGCAGCTCGGCTTCGCCGCCAGCCGCATCGGCAAGCCGTATCGCAACGGCGACGACGGCCGCGAGTATGCCGTGCTGCACATGCCCGCCATGTCGGCCTACCAGATCGCCGCGGAATAGCCGTCAATGGGGCCGAACCTGTACTTTTGGACAGCTACAATTGTAGAGCTCCGCTTTCGCGCGGATCCCGGCTAGGACAACGAGGGGTGGAACAGCCAGCCAGAAAAAGAAATGAAGGTTATGTCGGCGAACGAAGTTGACGTGCACGTCGGGCAGCGGACAAGGCACTTGCGCGAGACGCTCGGGATCAGCCAGGGGACGCTCGGGCGCCACCTCGGCCTGACCTTCAGCCAGGTGCAGAAGTACGAGAAGGGGACCAACCGCATCGGAGCCGGCCGTCTGTTCAAGATCGCCGAGTTCCTCGATGTGCCAGTGCAGTATTTCTTCGAGGGCCTCGGCGAGAGCGGGGAAGCTCCGGGGGAGCGCAGCCAGCTCTCCGGCGAGCGCAGCTCCGAGCTGGCGGCGCTCACCGACGCCTTCCGGTCGATCAGCGACCCGGACACGCGCCGGTCGGTCGTCGCGCTCGTCTGCTCGCTGGCCGCGGCCGGCCCGGAGGCGTCGCCGCCGCCCTCGCGCAGCGCGCCGCGTGCGCCGCGCCGCGACAACGGCGTGGCGAACGACACCCGATTGCGCTGAGGTTGGGAGCCCCGGCGGCCAGAGGGGACACCGGGGGGCCGCCGGGGAAGGGGATCGAGGCGCGCCGCCGGGAGCGCCATGCGCCTTCGTCAGCCCTGGGACGTAGCCGTGCCTTGATGCGGGGGCAGGACGGGAACCACGCCCCGGGTCAGTGAGCCGCCGCCCAGGTCGCCCCGTGCCCCGCGTCCACGACCAGCGGCACGTCGAGCGCGACGGCCGGCATCGCCGCCGCCTCCATCACCCGCCGCACGGCGTCGATCACGGCATCCACCGCGCTCTCCTCCACCTCGAAGAGCAGCTCGTCGTGCACCTGCAGCAGCATCCGCGCCGGCAGCCCGCGCGTTGCCTCGGGCACGCGGACCATGGCGCGGCGGATGATGTCGGCCGCCGACCCCTGGATCGGCGCATTGATCGCCGCACGACTGGCGAAGCCGGCGTGCGGCCCGCGGGCGTTGATCTCCGGGGTGTGGATCCGCCGGCCGAAGAGGGTTTCCACATGGCCGTGCTCCTTGGCGAAGGCCACGGTGCGGTCCATGTATTCGCGGATGCCGGGGAAGCGCACGAAGTAGGTATCGATGAACCGCTGGGCATCGGCGCGCGGGATGCGCAGGTTGTTGGCGAGGCCGAAGGCCGAGATGCCGTAGATCACGCCGAAGTTGATCGCCTTCGCCTGCCGGCGGATCGTCGCCGGCATCCCCTCGACCGGGACGCCGAACATCTGCGAGGCGGTCAGCGCGTGAATGTCGATCCCGTCGTGGAACGCCTGCTTCAGTGTGTCGATTCCGGCGATATGCGCGAGGATCCGGAGCTCGATCTGGGAATAGTCGAGGCTGACCAGCACGTTTCCCGGCTCCGCCACGAAGGCCTCGCGGATCCGCCGCCCCTCCTCGGTCCGCACGGGGATGTTCTGCAGGTTCGGCTCGGTCGAGGCGAGCCGCCCGGTCGCCGCCCCGGCGATCAGGTAGGAGGTATGCACCCGCCCCGTCTCGGGATTGATCGCGTCCTGCAGCGTGTCGGTATAGGTCGACTTCAGCTTCGAGAGCATCCGCCAGTCGAGCATCCGCGCCGGCAGGTCGTGCCCCTGGGCGGCCAGCTCCTCCAGCACGTCGGCGCCGGTCGTATAGGCCCCGGTCTTGCCCTTCCGCCCGCCGGCCAGCCCCATGCTGTCGAAGAGCACCTCCCCGAGCTGCTTCGGGCTGCCGAGGTTGAAGCGCTGGCCGGCGAGCCCGTAGATCTCCTCCTCGAGCGCCGCCATGCGCTGGGCGAAATCGCCCGAGAGCCGCGACAGCGCCTGCCGGTCGACCCGGATCCCGTGCCGCTCCATCTCGCCGAGGACCGGCACCAGCGGCCGCTCCATGGTCTCGTAGACCCGCGTCACCCGCGCGAAGGGCAGCCGCGGCCGCAGCGTCTCGCGCAGCCGCCAGGCGACCTCCGCCTGCTCGCCGGCGTAGCGGGCCGCCTCCTCCGGCGAGAGCTGGGCGAAGGTCCGCGCCGACTTGCCGCCGCCGGTCAGCGCCTTGAGCTGGACCGGCTGATGGTTGAGGTAGGCGTCGGCGAGATAGTCGATCCCGTGCCCGTGCAGCCCGGCGTGCAGCGCGTAGGAGAGGAGCATGGTATCCTCGATCGGCGCGAGCCGGACCCCGAGCCGGCCGAAGAGCTTCACCGTCGCCTTCACATTCTGGCCGATCTTCAGGACGGCGGCGTCCTCCAGCACCGGCTTCAGGACAGCGAGCGCCGCTTCAAGCGGCACCTGGCCCTCGACCGGCTCGTCGAAGAGCCCGCCCTGGCCCTGCACGTGGGCGACGGGCAGATAGGCCGCCTCGCCCGGCCCGATGGCGAGTGCCATGCCGACCAGCGTCGAGCGCATCTCGTCGGCGACGGAGGTCCCGATCTCGATCGCCACCGCCCCGCGGTTGGCGATCCTCGCGGCGAAGGCGGCCAGCGCCTCCGCATCGCGCAAGAGGACGTATTTCGCCGTATCGATCGGGGCGACCGGCTCCGGCTCGTGCGCGGCGGCGGTGGCGGGCCCCTGCCGCGCCTCGGCCACCGGCTCGATCACCGGCGGCGCCACCCCGAGCTTCGCCGCCACCCGGTTCGAGAGGCCGCGGAACTCCATCTCGGCGAGCCAGGGCAGCAGCGCCTCCGGGTCGGGATCGCGCACCTCGAGCGCCTCGAGCGGCTCCTCGAGCGGCACGTCGCGGCGGAGCGTCACCAGATCGCGCGAGATGCGGATGCGGTCGGCATGCTCGATCAGCACCTCGCGCCGCTTCGGCTGCCTGATCTCCCCCGCCCGGGCCAGCAGCGTCTCGAGATCGCCGAACTCGCCGATCAGCTGGGCGGCCGTCTTGACGCCGATGCCCGGCGCCCCCGGCACGTTGTCGATGGAATCGCCGGCCAGCGCCTGCACGTCGATCACCCGCTCCGGACCGACGCCGAACTTCTCGAGGACCTCGTCCCGGCCGATCGGCTTGTTCTTCAGCGTGTCGAACATGACGATGCCGGGGGCGACCAGCTGCATCAGGTCCTTGTCGGCGGAGATGATGGTGACCCGACCCCCGGCTGCCACCGCCTGCGTGGCATAGGTCGCGATGATGTCGTCCGCCTCGAAGCCCGCCATCTCGATGCAGGGCAGATTGAAGGCGCGGGTCGCATCGCGGATCAGCCGGAACTGCGGCACCAGGTCGTCGGGCGCCGGCGGGCGGTTCTGCTTGTAGTCGGGGAAGAGCGCGTTGCGGAAGGTCACCTCGGACTTGTCGAAGATGACGGCGACATGGGTCGGCGCGTCCGCCCCCTTGGTCTCCTGCAGCATCTTCCAGACCATGTTGGAGAAGCCCGCCACCGCCCCGATCGGCAGGCCGTCGGACTTGCGGGTCAGCGGCGGCAGCGCGTGGTAGGCGCGGAAGATGAAGCCCGAGCCGTCGATCAGGTGCAGGTGGCTGCCCTTGCCGAACTCCGCCATCAATGGCCCGAGGGGGCGGCGCCCGGCTTCAGCACGTAGCGGCGGTCGCAGTAGCCGCACTCGACCCAGCCCTTCTTCGGGTCGATCCGCAGCCACACCCGCGGATGCCCGCCGGCGCCGCCGCTGCCGTCGCAGGCGACGGGGCTCGAGGTCACTTCGACGACTTCCGGTTCTGGCGCGGGCATCGGGACCGACTCCGTTGACGGGCTGCGCCCCTGATTAGCCCGCATGCCGCCCGGGGGGCAAGCCGGCGTGATCCATTGCGCCGCGCCTCTGGCAAATCGCCGCGGCAGGCCATAGGTCGGGGACGACAAGGAGGGACCCATGCTCTACATCGACCTGCCGACCCGCGCCGACCTCGACACGCTGCTCGCCCACCGCGGCGCGCCGGCGGTCTCGATCTACGTCGCCACGACGCCGCGGAGCCAGGAGGCGCAGGCGGACCGCATCGAGCTCAAGAACCTGCTGAAGGCCGCGGTGGCCGAGATGGAGGCGGGCGACACGCCGAAGCGCGCCGTCCAGGCGATCGCCGAGGCGGTCGAGGCGGTGATCGAGGACGACGACTTCTGGACGGTGCAGGCCTACAGCCTCGCCCTCTTCGTCACCCCGGAGCGGATCCGCACCTTCCGCCTGCCCAACCGGCTGACCAGCACGGTCGAGGTCTCCGACCGCTTCCACCTCAAGCCGCTCGTCCGCGCCGTCACCTTCCCGCAGAACGCCTGGGTGCTGGCGCTCGGCATGGGCGGGGTGCGGCTCGTCGAGGTGAGCGCCGACCTGCCGGCGCAGGAGGTGAAGGTGCCCGACCTGCCGCGCGACATGGCGAGCGCGCTCGGCCGGCGCAGCCACGGCGAGCGCACCGGCTTCGGGCGGGGCGCCGAGGAGTCGAGCGAGCATGCGCTGCTCACCCGTTATGCCCGTACCGTCGACCAGGCGGTGCGGCAGGCGATCGGGGGCGGCACGCGGCCGCTCATCGTGGCGGCGGCCGAGCCGCTCGCCT
>NZ_CALLYO010000228.1 GCF_937858865.1 uncultured Amaricoccus sp.
AGAGGATCGGGATGCCGAGCGCGTCGCGCAGCCGCTCGATATAGGGCAGGATCTCGGCCTTGCGCGCCTCGTCGAGCGAGGCGAGCGGCTCGTCCATCAGCACGAGCCGCGGGCTCGCCGCCAGCGCCCGGCCGATGGCGACCCGGCTCTTCTCGCCGCCGGAGAGCCGCGCCGGCCGGCGGTCGAGCAGCTCGCCGATGCCGAGCATCTCGACGATCCTCGGCACGTCGGCCCAGCGCTCGCGGCGCGGGCTGAAGAGCCGGCCATAGGCGAGGTTCTGCCGCACCGTCAGGTGCGGGAAGAGCCGCGCGTCCTGGAAGACGTAGCCGATCCGCCGCCGGTGCGGCGCCAGGAACGTCCGGGTGGCGGTGTCGACGAGGACGTGGCCGTCGATGGCGATCCGCCCCTCGCCGGGGCGCGACAGCCCGGCGATCAGGTTGACGAGCGTGGTCTTGCCCGAGCCGGAATGGCCGAAGAGCGCGGTCAGCCGCCCGGCGCTCTCGAAGGCGACGTCGAGGCTGAAGGCGCCGAGCCGCTGGCGGACGTCGACGGCGAGGCTCACCCCAGATCCATGCCGCGGCTGATCCGGCGGGCGAGGAGCTCCGAGGCGAGCAGTGCGGTCATGGCGATGACGATCGAGACGAGGGTGAGCCGCAGCGCGCCGGCACCGCCGCCGGGGATCTGGGTGAAGGTGTAGATCGCCGAGGGCAGGGTCTGGGTCTCGCCGGGGATGTTCGAGACGAAGGTGATCGTGGCGCCGAACTCGCCCATCGCCTTGGCGAAGGTCAGGATCATCCCGGCGATGATGCCGGGCAGGATGAGCGGCAGCGTCACGGTCAGGAAGACGAGCGGCGGGCTCGCCCCGAGCGTGCCGGCCGCCGCCTCGAGCCGCCGGTCGACCGCCTCGATCGACAGGCGGATGGCGCGCACCAAGAGCGGGAAGGCCATGATGCCGCAGGCGAGCGCCGCGCCGGTCCAGCGGAAGGCGAAGACGATGCCGAAGTGCTGGTCGAGGAAGCTGCCGATCGGCCCGCGCCGGCCCATGGTCAGCAGCAGGATGTAGCCCGTCACCACCGGCGGCAGGATCAGCGGCAGGTGGACGACCCCGTTCAGGAGCGCCTTTCCGGGAAAGTCGCGCCGCGCCAGCAGCCAGGCGACGCCGATGCCGATGGGCAGGCTGACCAGCGTCG
Source organism: uncultured Amaricoccus sp. (assembly GCF_937858865.1). Taxonomy (GTDB): domain Bacteria; phylum Pseudomonadota; class Alphaproteobacteria; order Rhodobacterales; family Rhodobacteraceae; genus Amaricoccus. The sequence goes on from NZ_CALLYO010000228.1 coordinate 1,191, forward strand.
CCCAGGTCGAGACGCGGATGGAGAGGCGGACCGCAGTCCATTCGTCGGGACTGAGCCTCAGCCACTCCATGCCGTCGTCCCGTCCCGCCTCAGTTCACCAGCACCGGGGCAAGGACGGTGAAGCCCTCGGCCTGGAAGAGGCCGGCCGCGGTCTCGGTGCGCAGGAACTCCATGAAGGCGCCGGCGTCGGCACTCGTCGCCTCCGCGGTCACCGCGGCCGGGTAGATGATCGGCGAATGGCTGTCCTCGGGGAACTTCGCCACGACCCGCACCCCTTCCTCGGCGTTGGCGTCGGTCTCGTAGACGATGCCGAACGGCGCCTCGCCGGTCGCGACCAGCGCCTGGGCGGCGCGGACGTTCTCGGCCTGGGCGAGCTGGCCGGAGACCTGGTCCCAGATGCCGAGCGTGGTCAGCGCCTCCCTGGCGTACTTGCCGGCCGGCACCGAATCGACCTGGCCCACGGCCAGATGGCCGTCGCCGAGCGCGGTGACGAGATCGGCGCCCTGGGTGATCTCGAGGCTGGCGTCGGAATCGGCCGGCGCGATCAGCACCAGGCGGTTGCCGAGCAGCTGGACGATCGTGTCCTTCTGCACCAGGTCGCGCTCGGAGAGATAGTCCATCCACGGCACGTCGGCCGAGATGAAGACGTCGGCCGGCGCGCCCTCCTCGATCTGCTTGGCGAGCGCCGAGCTCGCCGCATAGGAGATCGTCGCTTCCTTGCCCGCCTCGGCCTTCCAGGCGGCGTTGATGTTGTCGAGCGCGTTCTTCAGGCTCGCCGCCGCGAAGACCGTCACGTCGGCCGCCATCGCACCCGGCGCAGCGAGGCAGGCCGCCACCGCGAGGGCGGCGAAGCCGCGTTGAAGTGAGCGTACGTTTCGAGTGAACATGTCGAACCTCCCAGGATTAGCCTGTTTCGGGCGCGGCGACAGCGGCACGCCACCCGACCGATCTATCCACTCGAACATAGGAAGGGAAGATCGTTCGCGTCAGCCGACCGCATCGGCAAGGCGATGGCCGGCCGGCGCGCGGCTCTCCCGGGAGGTCGCGCGCAGCGTCACCTTGGCCGCCGAGCGGCCGAAGATATGGTAGCCGGAGCCGCCCTCGGCCAGGACGTCGAGCAGGGCGTCGGGGTCGGTCACCCGGACGCCGCCGAGGATATGGCAGCCGCGCGCAAAGAAGGCGTCCGGGATCATCGTCACCGTCGGGCCGACGACCGCGACCCGGGCGTCCGGCCGGGCGAGCGCGAGGAGCTCGCCCAGCGTTCCGTTGATGAGCGTCGTGCCGGTGACGAAGAGCACGTCGGCCTGCGGCACCACCTCCGGCGCCGCCTCCGCGGGGCGGAAGTAGGGCAGCTCGTGCTCCTTCAGCGTGGCCGGGTCCTTCTCCAGCACCCAGTGCCGGGCGCCGAGCTTCCTCAGCGCGCGCAGGAAGGGGACGAAGGCGCCGACGACCACCGCCGTCTCCTCGGCGCGCACCTCGGCGGCATCGAAGGCGTCGAGGCCCTCGATCACCTCGCAGCCGGCCCGGCCCCGGCGCTCGGCGACGATCTCGGCCAGCGCGTTCAGCGTCGCGATGCCGACCGCCCGGCGCACGCCGGTCGAGGAGACCGCCTCGTCGATCAGGTCGCCGGCGCTGCGCCGCGTGAGCTTGCCCGGGAAGGGCATCGCCATCGCCGAGCTCGGGCAGCAGACCGCCTCGGGGATCTCCTTGATCGGCGTGGCGCAGAGCCCCGCGTGCCCGGTCGAGAGCTTGATCCCGGTGAAGAAGAGCCCGATGACGCCGCGCTCCACCCGGATCGCGGCGAGGTCGGAGCCGAGCTCGGCCCGGACGATCCGGGCGGTCTCGGAGAGGATGTCGTCAGTCATGCGTCTCACCCGTGGCCTGGCATCAGACCGACCCGCTCAGGATCGCGGCAATCTGCTCGTCCGTCAGGTCGATGCGGAAGAAGCTAGCATAGAAGTCGCGCACCGTCTCGACCAGCTCCGCCTCCGGGAAGCGGTCGGGATGGAGCTTCGTCGCCATCCAGAGCACGGTCAGCGGCTGCTCGACCGTGCGGTTGCCCCAGATGTGCGCGCCCATCGGCGTGACGAGGATCCGGCCCTCCTGGACCGCGCGCAGCTGCGAGAGCGTCGGATCGGAGGTCAGCACCTCGACGTGGCGCGGATCCCCGACGACGACGACGTCCGGGTCCGCACCCACCACCATCTCGGTCGAGAGCGGCAGCACCTCCTGCGTGCGGCCGTCGTCGGTCACGCTGACGCCGCCGCCGGCCTTGATCCACCATTCGGCGACCAGGTGCGGCTGGGTCATGTTCGCCGGGCTGATGTAGAGGACGCGCGGCCGCTCGCTCTCGGGCACCTCGGCGAGCGTCCCCTCGATCCGGGCGAGGGTCGAGTCGAAGTATTCGGCATATTGCGCGCCGACCTCGGGGTTGCCGAGCAGATCGCCGACCAGCGCCACGCCGGCCTTCACGTCCTCGGGCTTCTGGATGCGCAGCATCACCGTCGGGATGCCGTTCGGCCGCAGGATGTCGGCGGTGTCGGCGTCGAAGGTCAGCGCCACGTCCGGGGCGAGCGTCAGGATGCGCTCGAGGTCGGGGGCGTAGTTCGCATCCTGCAGGTCGGGGTTCTCGGCGATCTGCGGCGCGAAGACCGACTGGTACTTCCAGCGCCCGGCCTCGACGAAGCGCTGCGGCAGCCCGCTCGCCAGCAGCGGCGCCTTCCCGGCGGCGAAGATGAAGCTGTTGATCACCGGCACCGAGCCGAGGGTGATGACCGAGTCGATCTCGTCGGGAACGACCACCGTCTGCCCGGTCATGTCGGTGATCTCCCGCGCGTCGGCGGCAGCGGCGAAGGCGAGAAGGCAACCCCCGGCGAGAAGGGTCAGGAGGCGATGTGGCATGGGCGGGACTCCGATGAGCGGCCCGGGAGGGCCGGGATGCAGGCGAGCGTGCCGTCGCGGTCGCGGATGACGCGCACCGGCGCGCCGTAGAGGCCGCTGAGAAACGGCGCCGAGAGAAGCTCGTCGGGGCGGCCGGTGCCGAAGACGCGGCCGTCGCGCAGGCCGAGCACCCTGGTCCCCACCCGCAGCGCATGATCGGGATGGTGCGTGGTCATCAGCACGCCGTAGCCCTCGTCGGCCAGCGTGCCGATGATCTCGAGGATGCGGATCTGGTTCCCGAGGTCGAGGCTCGCGGCCGGCTCGTCGAGCACGACGAGCGGCGCCTCCTGCGCCAGCGCGCGGGCGATCAGGCAGAGCTGCTGCTCGCCGCCGCTGATCGCGCCGAAGGGCCGGCCGGCGAGATGCGCGATCCCCACCCGCTCGAGCGCCCGCTCGGCGATCGCCACATCGGCGGCGGCCGGGGTGCCCATGAACGGCAGGAGCGCCGAGCGGCCCATCAGCACCATGTCGAGCACCAGGTGGCCGAAGACCGACTGGCTCGCCTGCGGCACCACCGCGACCTTGCGCGCGAGCAGCCGCGCCGACAGGCCGCCGATCGCCACGCCGTCGACGGCGATCGAGCCCGAGGCGGGCGTGAGCCCGCCGAGCAGGCAGCGCAGCAGCGTCGTCTTGCCGGACCCGTTCGGCCCGAGGATGCAGTGCACGTCGCCGTGCCCGATCTCGAGGTCGATGTCGACGAGACGCCGCCCGCCGCCGGGCCAGGCGAAGTTCAGCCCCCGGGCGCGCAGCATCACGCCCATGTCGTGCGGACCCTGAGCAGCAGGAAGAGGAAGAGCGGCGCGCCGATGACGCTCGTCGTGATCCCGAGCGGGATCTCCATCGAGGAGGCCGCGCGCGAGACGTCGTCGACGAGGAGGAGGAAGAGCCCGCCGAGGACGACGGTGACCGGCAGCAGGCGGTCGAAGGCCGCGCCGACCAGGATGCGCGCCATGTGCGGCACCACCAGCCCGACCCAGCCGACGATGCCGGCGACCGAGACCGCCGCCGCGGTCATCAGCGTCGCCGCGATCACCAGCAGCAGCCGGGTGCCGCCGACGTTGACGCCGAGCGTCCGCGCCTCCTCGGGACCGAGGCTCATCACGTTGATCTGCCAGCGGAGGGTGAAGAGCGCGGCGAGGCTCAATGCGATGACGGCGGCGGCGAGCGGCAGGTCGCCGGGCGTGACCTTGTTGAGCCCGCCGAGCAGCCAGAAGGTGATGGTCGGCAGCACGTCGACCGGGTCGGCGACGATCTTCAGGATCGAGATCATCGCCTGGAAGAAGGCGGCGATGACGACGCCGACCAGGACGAGCACGATCATCGAGTGCCGGTTGATCGCCTGCCCGATCGCGAAGCAGACGGCGACCGCCAGCAGGCCCGAGGCGAAGGCGAACCCCTGGATGCCGGCTTCCCCGGCCCGCAGCATCACGCCGAGCGACGCGCCGAAGCCGGCCCCGGCCGAGACGCCGAGGATGTCGGGCGAGACGATCGGGTTGCGGAAGAGGTTCTGGTAGGCCGCGCCCGCCGCGGCCAGCGCGGCACCGACCAGCACCGCGGCGACGACCCGCGGCAGCCGCACGCCGAGCACGATCAGCGCCTCCGCGTCAGTCCAGCCCGGCTCCAGCGGCACGACCGTCGAGGCCAGGATCGCCGCGACCGTCGCCGGTGGAATCTGCACGCGCCCGAACCCGAGCGAGACGATCGCGACGACGGCGAGCACGCCGAGGAGCAGCGTGACGAGCCCCAGCTGCCGCGCCCGCCGCGCCCCGCCCTTCGGTTCCTCCCCGGCGCCGAGGGCCGGGCTCAGCACTTGTCGACGTGGATGATCTCGGCGCCCTGATCGGCGAAGAAGGCCTCGATGCGGGCGTTCGACTCGGCGAAATGCCCCTTCTCCCAGTCGATGCGCCACTCGCCGGCTTCGTCGTCGAAGCGCGCCTCGGGGAAGGCGCTCCGGAACCGCTCGGTCAGCGATCCTTCCCGCGGGAGGTCGATGCCGTGGATCTTGCAGCGCTTCGTCAGCGTCACGGCGCGGGTTCGCGTCTCCATTTCCTCCCCTTCCTTATATCCGTCCGGCTATAAGGGGAGCATATCGACGAACCCCTGTCAAACGCTCGCGCGCGCGCATCCCGCTTGACCGATGTCGCCGATCGCACATACCAGAGAAAGTCCTGGCGGAACGGAGGTGCGGATGCTGCGGCGATCCTTCCTGACGGCAGTCGCCTTCCTGCTCGCGCTCGCCGCTCCCGGGCTTTCCCAGACGCGGCCTTCCCAGACGCGGCCCTTCACCGACGCCGCCGGCCGCACGGTCGAGGTCCCCGCGGCGCCGCAGCGGGTGCTCGCCGCCGGCCCGCCCGCCTCGGTGCTGCTCTACGCCCTGGCGCCGGAGAAGATGGTCGGCTGGGTCCGCGAGCCGAGCGCGGTGGAGAAGGAATATCTCGCCGCCCCCTACCGCGACCTCCCGACCTATGGCCGCCTCACCGGCCGCGGCAACACCGCGAACATCGAGATGGTGCTCGGGATGCAGCCCGATCTCATCCTCGACGTCGGCTCGGTCGACGAGACCTATGCCTCGCTCGCCGACCGGGTGCAGGCGCAGACCGGCATCCCCTACGTGCTCGTCGACGGCAGCTTCGCCCGCACGCCCGAGACGCTGCGCGAGGTCGGCGCGCTGCTCGGCGTCCCCGACGCCGCCGAGGCGCTGGCCGCCTTCGCCGAGGCGGCGATCGCCCGCCTCGAGGCGCGCGTGGCGGCGATCCCGCTGGACCAGCGGCCGCGCGTCTACTACGGCCGCGGCCCGGACGGCCTCGAGACCGGCCTCGCCGGCTCGATCAACATGGAGGTGCTCGACGCCGTCGGCGCGACGAACGTGGCGGCCGCCGCCGGCTGGGGCGGGCTCGCCAACGTCTCGGTCGAGCAGGTGCTCGCCTGGGACCCCGACGTGATCCTGACCCAGAACCCCGACTTCCACGCCGGCATCGCCGGTGCGCCGGTCTGGGGCGACGTCGCCGCCGTGCGCGAAGGGCGCGTCTACCGCGTGCCGGCGCTGCCCTTCGGCTGGTTCGACACGCCTCCGGGCATCAACCGCATCATCGGGGTCGACTGGCTGGCCAACGTCCTCTATCCGGAAGCGAGCGACGACGACCTCCGGGAAAGGACACGCGCCTTCTACCAGCTCTTCTACCATGTCGAGCTGACCGACGCGCAGCTCGACACCCTCCTTGCGGACGCGGCCCCCTGAGCGCGCTGCTGCGGGCCGGGGGCCTGCCCCTCGCCCTCCTCCTCGTCGTCGTCCTCGTCGCCCTCGGCGTCGGCCGCTATCCGGTGCCGCCGCTCGACGTGCTGCGCATCGCCGCGGCCAAGCTCGCCGGCCATCCGAGCGGCCTCGCCGAGACCGCCGAGACGGTGGTCTGGCACGTCCGCCTGCCCCGGGTCGGCGCCGGCCTCCTCGTCGGCGCCGCCCTCGCCGCCTCCGGCGCCGTCTACCAGGGCCTCTTCCGCAACCCGCTCGTCTCGCCCGACATCCTCGGCGTCTCGGCCGGGGCCAGCCTCGGCGCGGTCGCCGGCATCTTCCTGTCGCTGCCCGTCGTCGCGATCCAGACCCTCGCCTTTGCCGGCGGCCTCGTCGCCGTCGCCCTGGTCTATCTCGTCGGCACCGCCGCCCGCGGCCGCGACCCGGTGCTCGTCCTCGTCCTCGCCGGCGTCGCCATCGGCGC
>NZ_CALLYO010000229.1 GCF_937858865.1 uncultured Amaricoccus sp.
GAGGCGGCGGCGGCGCGCACCGCCGAGGCCTTCGGCGGCATCGACGTCCTGGTCTGCAGCGCCGGGATCACCGGCCCGACCGTGCCGGTCGCCGACTTCCCGGTGAAGGAGTTCCGCGACGTCTTCGCGATCAACGTCTTCGGCCTCTTCCACTGCAACAAGGCGGTGGTGCCGGCGATGCTGAAGGGCGGCTACGGGCGGATCGTCAACATCGCCTCGATCGCCGGCAAGGAGGGCAACCCGAACGCCTCGGCCTATTCCGCCTCCAAGGCGGCGGTGATCGGCTTCACCAAGTCGCTCGGCAAGGAGCTGGCGACGTCGGGCGTGCTCGTCAACGCGGTGACGCCGGCGGCGGTCCGGACGCCGATCTTCGACCAGATGCCGCAGAGCCACATCGACTTCATGCTCTCGAAGATCCCGATGGGCCGCTTCGGCACGGTGGACGAGATCGCCGCCCTCGTCACCTGGGCGGCGAGCGAGGACTGCGGCTTCACCACCGGCTCGGTCTTCGACGCCTCGGGCGGCCGCGCCACCTACTGACCGGCGCGCGTCACTCCGCCGTTGCGGCGGCGAGGACCGGGCCCATGCGGGTGCGCTGCACGATGACCGCCACCGGCCCCTCCTCGAGGCCCTCGTAGCGCATGTCGACCGGCGAGGCGCCGTCCCAGCGGGCGACCGTCTCCCAGTTGGTGACGATGTTGGTATAGGTGAGCTGGCTGCCGGCGTTCTCGCCCCCCTCGATCGCCACCTCCTGCGACGGCAGGAAGCGCACGATGTGGATGTCGGCCGGCCCGGTCGCCTTGGCCGCCGGCTCGAGATGGATCGAGAGCGTGGCGCCGTCGCGGGCGAGCGTCAGCACGGCCGGCGCCGGCTGCGCGCCGTAGCGGGCGATCTCGCGCGCGATGCGCTCGGCGTCGTGCCCCTTCACCCGCGCCTCGCCCTGGACGATCATCTCGGGGGTGAAGATCGAGCGGCGGTGCGCCGCCTTGGCATAGGCCTTCTGCCGCGCGGTATGGGCCGGCTGGCCGAACCGGTCCTTCCAGCCGAGATAGTCCCAGTAGTCGACGTGCAGCGCCAGCGCGATCACCCCCTCGCGGCCGGCGAGCTCGCTCAGCAGCGCGTCGGCCGGCGGGCAGGAGGAGCAGCCCTGGCTGGTGAAGAGCTCGATCACCACCGGCGTGCCCTGCGCCGAAACGCCCGCCGGCAGCAGGGCGGCGACGGCGGCGAGGAACGGAACGAGGAAGCGCATCGGGACTTTCGGGGCTGGCTGCTTCCCTCCTAGCCGCGGCCCGCAGGCCCGGCCAGTCAAGCCTTCGCGATTTGCCGGCGACGCGACCGGGGGCCCGCGACCGGGCCCCCTTGCCGGCTGCGCGGGCGGCCCCGCTCAGGCCGCCTGCGCGAGGTGCCGCAGCACGTAGTGCAGCACGCCGCCGTGCTCGACGTACTCGATCTCGATCGCCGTATCGATCCGGCACTTGAGCTCGATCGTCCGCTCGCGCCCGTCGCCGTAGAGGATCGTGCAGGGCACCGTGGCGAGCGGCTTCAGGTCGCCGGCGAGCCCGGAGATCGAGATCACCTCGTCGCCCTTCAGCCCCAGCGTCCGGCGGTTGTCGCCGTGGGTGAATTCGAACGGGATCACCCCCATCCCGACCAGGTTCGAGCGGTGGATGCGCTCGAAGCTCTCGGCGATCACCGCCTTGACCCCGAGGAGCGCCGTTCCCTTCGCCGCCCAGTCGCGCGAGGAGCCGGCGCCGTACTCGACCCCGCCGATCACCACCAGCGGCACGCCCCGCTCCTTCCAGGCCATCGCGGCGTCGAAGATCGAGGTCTGCTCGCCGTCCGGGCCGAGGGTGTAGCCGCCCTCGACGCCTTCGAGCATCTCGTTGCGGATGCGGATGTTGGCGAAGGTGCCGCGCATCATCACTTCGTGGTTGCCGCGCCGCGAGCCGTAGGAGTTGAAGTCCTTCGGCGCGATCTGGCGCTCCGTCAGGTACCTGCCGGCCGGCGTCGTCGGCTTGAACGAACCGGCGGGCGAGATGTGGTCGGTCGTCACCATGTCGCCGAGCAGCGCCAGGATGCGCGCGCCGGAGATGTCGGAGATGACGCCCGGCTCCTTGCTCATGCCCTGGAAGTAGGGCGGGTTCTGGATGTAGGTCGAGGTCGGCGGCCAGTCGTAGGTCTCGCTGTCGGTGGTCTCGACCGCCCGCCAGCGCTCGTCGCCCTTGAAGACGTCGGCATACTTGGTCTGGAAGGCCTCCCGCGTCACCGTCTGCTCGACAAGGCGGGCGATCTCGTCGTTCGTCGGCCAGATGTCCTTGAGGAAGACCTCGCGGCCCTCCTTGTCCACGCCGAGCGGCTCGGTCGTGAGGTCGATGTTGAGGTCGCCCGCCAGCGCATAGGCGACGACCAGCGGCGGCGAGGCGAGATAGTTCGCCCGCACGTCGGGCGAGATGCGCCCCTCGAAGTTGCGGTTGCCCGAGAGCACCGCCGTCGCCACCAGGTCGCCGTCGGCGATCGCCTTCGAGATCTCCGGCCGCCCGAGCGGCCCCGAGTTGCCGATGCAGGTGGTGCAGCCGTAGCCGGCGAGGTTGAAGCCGAGCGCGTCGAGATCCTCCTGCAGCCCGGCCGCCTCGAGATACTCGCTCACCACCTGGCTCCCCGGCGCGAGCGAGGTCTTCACCCAGGGCTTGCGGGTCAGCCCGCGGGCGCGCGCCTTGCGCGCCACGAGCCCGGCGCCGATCATCACGTAGGGGTTCGAGGTGTTGGTGCAGGAGGTGATCGCGGCGATCACCACCGACCCGTCGCGGACCGTATAGTCCGCACCCTCGACCTGCGCCGTCTTGCGCACCTCGGGCGGGGCGGTGATCGCGGCCGCCCCCCCCTCCGCCGCCATGTTGCTGCCGTTCGAGATGTCGATGCCGCGGTAATCGGCGACGGTCCTGTAGAAGGCGTCGGCGGCGAGGTTGAGCGGGGTATAGTCCTGCGGCCGCTTCGGCCCGGAGATCGCCGGCACGATCTCGCCCATGTCGAGATGCAGCGTGTCGCTGTAGATCGGCTCGTAGCCCGGCCCGCGCCACATGCCGTTCTCCTTGGCATAGGCCTCGACCAGCGCCAGCCGCGCCTCGTCCCGGCCGGTCTGGCGCAGGTAGCGCAGCGTCTCGTTGTCGATCGGGAAGAAGCCGCAGGTCGCGCCGTACTCCGGCGCCATGTTGCCGATCGTCGCCCGGTCGGCCAGCGGCAGATGGTCGAGCCCGTCGCCGTAGAATTCGACGAACTTGTTGACCACGCCCTTCTTGCGCAGCATGGCGACGACCTTGAGCACGAGGTCGGTCGCCGTCGTCCCCTCGACCATCCGGCCGGTCAGCCGGAAGCCCACGACCTCGGGGATCAGCATCGAGACCGGCTGGCCGAGCATCGCCGCCTCCGCCTCGATGCCGCCGACGCCCCAGCCGAGCACCGCCGCGCCGTTGACCATCGTGGTGTGGCTGTCGGTGCCGACCAGCGTGTCGGGATAGGCGACGACCGCGCCCGAGGGGTCGGTGTCGGTCCAGACCGTCTGCGCCAGGTACTCGAGGTTCACCTGGTGGCAGATGCCGGTCCCCGGCGGCACCACGCGGAAGTTCTGGAAGGCGTTCTGCCCCCACTTCAGGAACTGGTAGCGCTCGATGTTGCGCTCGTACTCCCGCTCGACGTTGAGCTGGAAGGCGCGCGGCGTGCCGAACTCGTCGACCATCACCGAATGGTCGATGACGAGGTCGACCGGGTTGAGCGGATTGATCTTCTGCGGGTCGCCGCCGAGCGCCTTGATCCCGTCGCGCATCGCCGCGAGGTCGACCACCGCCGGGACGCCGGTGAAGTCCTGCATCAGCACCCGCGCCGGCCGGTAGGCGATCTCGCGCGGGTTGCGCCCGCCCTGCTTCGCCCATTCGGCGAAGGCGCGGATGTCATCGACGGTGACCGTCTTGCCGTCCTCGAAGCGGAGCATGTTCTCGAGCACCACCTTGAGCGAGGCCGGCAGCCGCCCGAACTCCCCGAGCCCCGCCGCCTCGGCGGCCGGGATCGAGTAGTAGGCGTAGCTCCGGTCTCCCACCTGGAGCGTGCGACGCGTCTTGGCTGAGTCGGTTCCAACGTAAACGGTCATCGTTCCTCCGGGCTGCGCCTGCTGGGGTGGACGTTCACCCTTGATAAGCTGCGGCCCGCGCCCCCGCAAGGGTCGCGGGAGCGCTTTGCATACATTTGCATACAGTGTGACCCTGCGGTCACTCCGGCAGCGGTTCGGCGGCGAGCGACTCGAGCAGCAGCGCCATCCACGGCCCGACCAGCACCGCCAGCGTCACCTGCCGCTCGCTCGCCACCACCGACCCCATGGCGGAGACGACGGCGACCAGCCGGCGCTCCCCCGCGCCGCCTTCCTCCCCCTCGCCTTCCGCCCCCTCGCCCTCCTCCTCCGCGGCGCCCTGCAGCACCGGCGCCCCCGAGGCGCCGTAGTTCACCGCGCAGTCGAGCGCCGCCACCCCGGCGAAGGTGGTGGCGAGGCCGCAGGGCTCCTCGATCGAGGGCGCCTGCGCCCGGTCGCGGGCATAGGAGACGATGGCGAGAGGCGCCGCATCCCGGCGGAGGTCGCCGGTCGCAAAGGCCGGCGCATCCCCGGCCGCGACCGGCTCGGCGAGCTCGAGGACCGCGAGGTCGGCCGCGACGCCGGCGGGCGAGGCCATGCCCTCGAAGGTGAACTCGGGATGCACCGCCGCCCGCACGATTCGCCCGACCGCCGCGGTCTTGCCCATGGGCAGCCCGGCAGCGAAGCGGAACTCCCCGAGCGGCA
>NZ_CALLYO010000230.1 GCF_937858865.1 uncultured Amaricoccus sp.
TTGGTCGGACCCCGCACTGTGCGGGGCCCGTGCCGGCGCCTGGCCTAGCTGGAGGCCTGCTGCTCCGGCGGCAGGACGGTCCTGTCGCTCTGGGCGGTATCGCCTGCCTTGACGTGGCCCGCGCAGTCGGCGAAAGCCACGCTCCCGAACCCGACCAGCGTCAATGCCGTCACGAGGGCGGCTAGGATCTTCATCGGCTGCCTCCTTCCTGGTTCGTCATCCCGCGAGGGTAGCACGAATCACATGAGATGGAAGAAGTCGATGTCCTCGATGGTGACGCCGCTCCAGAGGATGAAGGCGCAGATCGACCCCCAGATCGCCAGCGTCACCGCCGTCACCCAGAGCATCTTGCGCCGGATCCGCGCCTCGACCGGCGCCGAGGCCGGCGTCCCCGGCACCACCTCGCCCGCCTCCTCCTGCGTGGTCAGCCCGATCGGCAGTACCACGAAGAGCGTCAGGAACCAGATGATGACCCAGAGCACGAAGGCCGAGACGACGGTCATGCCTGCTCGAGCTCGACCAGCGTGCCCGTGAAGTCCTTCGGGTGCAGGAAGAGCACCGGCTTGCCGTGCGCCCCGATCCTCGGCTCGCCGTCGCCCAGCACCCGCGCCCCCTGCGTCTGCAGCCGGTCGCGCGCCGCGAGGATGTCCTCGACCTCGTAGCAGATGTGATGGATCCCGCCGGCCGGGTTCTTCGCCAGGAAGGCCGCGATCGGCGAATTCTCCCCCAGCGGATGCAGCAGCTCCACCTTGGTGTTCGGCAGCTCGACGAAGACCACCGTCACCCCGTGCGCCGGCTCGTCCTGCGGCGGCCCGACGCGCGCGCCCAGCGTGTCGCGATACTGCGCCGCGGCTGCGGCCAGGTCCGGCACGGCGATGGCGACATGATTGAGACGACCGATCATGCCGCAAGCACTAGGCCGGTTCCGCCGCGGCCGCAAGCCCGCGTCCACGGTCGCGAAAAGACTGTTGGCATTCGGCATCTTCCCGGCCCAAACTGCGGATAGCGAAGGCCCGTCATGGATTCGGTGCATAGCCGGCAGAGCGGGCCCCACCCTGTCGGGAGGTTTGCCATGCCAAGAGTCTCCATGACCGTGAACGGTCGCCCGGTCTCCGGCGAGGTGGAAGGCCGGACGCTGCTCGTCGAGTTCCTCCGCGAGACCCTGCGCCTCACCGGCACCCACGTCGGCTGCGACACCGGCCAGTGCGGCGCCTGCGTCGTCCACGTCGACGGCGCGTCGGTCAAGTCCTGCAACGTCTTCGCCCTCGACCTCGAGGGGGTCGAGGTGCGCACCATCGAGGGCATGGCCAACCCCGACGGCTCGCTCGGGCCGATCCAGGCCGCCTTCCAGCAGAACCACGGCCTGCAATGCGGCTTCTGCACCCCCGGCATGGTGATGACCGCCGCCGCGCTCCTCGCCGAGAACCCGAGCCCGAGCGAGGCCGAGATCCGCGCCTACCTCGAGGGCAACATCTGCCGCTGCACCGGCTACCACAACATCGTGAAGTCGATCCAGGCCGCCGCCGCCGAGCTCGCCGCCGGCCGGGTCGCGGCCGAATAGGGGAGGGGACCGACATGCCCAAGGATTTCGGCATCGGCGCCCCCGTCAAGCGCCGCGAGGACGTGCGCTTCCTGACCGGCAAGGGTCGCTACACCGACGACCTCAACCGCCCCGGCCAGGCCTACGTCCACTTCCTGCGCTCCGACGTCGCGCACGGCCGCATCGCGAAGCTCGACACCGCCGCCGCCGCGGCGATGCCCGGCGTGCTCAGGGTCTTCACCGCCGCCGACTTCGCCGCCGTCGGCGGCATCCCCTGCGGCTGGCAGGTGACCGACCGCTTCGGCCAGCCGATGCAGGAGCCGAAGCACCCGGTCCTCGCCGACGGCAAGGTCCGCCACGTCGGCGACCCGATCGCCGCCGTCGTCGCCGAGACCCTCGCCCAGGCCCGCGACGCCGCCGAGGCGATCGAGCTCGACATCGAGGATCTCCCCGCCGTCGTCGACATGCGCGCCGCGCTCGCGCCCGACGCGCCCAAGGTCCACGACGAGCTCGCCTCCAACCTCTGCTTCGACTGGGGCTTCATCGAGGACAATGCCGCCGCCGTCGACGCCGCGATCAAGGCCGCGCCACACGTGACGACGCTGGAGCTCGTCAACAACCGCCTCGTCCCCAACGCCATGGAGCCGCGCGCCGCGGTCGGCGAATACGACGCGGCCGACGACCAGCACACGCTCTGGACCACGTCGCAGAACCCGCACGTCATCCGCCTCCTCATGGGCGCCTTCGTCCTCGGCATCCCCGAGCAGCGCCTGCGCGTGGTGGCCCCCGACGTCGGCGGCGGCTTCGGTTCGAAGATCTACCACTATGCCGAGGAAGCCTTCGTCACCTTCGCCGCCAAGGTGGTCGGCCGCCCGGTGAAATGGACCGCCTCCCGCTCGGAGGCCTTCATCTCCGACGCCCACGGTCGCGACCACATCACGAAGATCGAGCTCGCCACCGACGAGAACGGCAAGTTTCTCGCGCTCAGGACCGACACGCTGGCCAACATGGGCGCCTACCTCTCGACCTTCGCGCCCTGCATCCCGACCTACCTGCACGGCACGCTGATGGCCGGCAACTACGCGACGCCGCTCATCTACGTCCACGTCCGCGCCGTCTTCACCAACACCGTCCCCGTTGACGCCTACCGCGGTGCCGGCCGGCCGGAGGCCACCTTCCAGATCGAGCGCGTCATCGACAAGGCGGCGCGCGAACTCGGGATCGACCCGATCGAGATCCGTCGCCGCAACTTCGTCAGGCCCGACCAGTTCCCCTACCAGACCCCGGTCGCGGTCCTCTACGACACCGGCAACTACCAGGCCACGATGGACAAGCTCGAGGCGCTCTCCGACCGCGCCGGCTTCCCCGCCCGCCGCGAGGCGAGCGCGGCCCGCGGCAAGCTCCGCGGCTTCGGCGTCGCCGCCTACATCGAGGCCTGCGGCATCGCGCCCTCCTCCCTCGTCGGCTCGCTCGGCGCCCGCGCCGGCCTCTACGAGAGCGCGACCGTCCGGGTGAACCCGACCGGCGGCGTCTCGGTCTTCACCGGCTCGCACAGCCACGGCCAGGGCCACGAGACGAGCTTCGCCCAGGTCGTCTCCGACCTCCTCGGCATCGACGCGGCCCAGGTCGACATCGTCCACGGCGACACCGCGCGGGTCCCCTTCGGCATGGGCACCTACGGCTCGCGCTCGCTCGCCGTCGGCGGCTCGGCCATCGTACGCGCCACCGAGAAGATCATCGCCAAGGCGAAGAAGATCGCCGCCCACCTGATGGAGGCCTCCGACCAGGACGTCGTCTTCAAGGACGGCCGCTTCACCGTCGCCGGCACCGACAAGTCGGTCGCCTGGACCGACGTGACGCTGGCCGCCTACGTCCCGCACAAATACCCGATCGAGGAGCTCGAGCCCGGCCTCGAGGAGACCTCCTTCTACGACCCGGCCAACTTCACCTACCCGGCCGGCGCCTACGCCTGCGAGGTCGAGGTCGACCCCGAGACCGGCGAGGTCGAGGTCGTCGCCTTCACCGCCGCCGACGACTTCGGCAACATCGTCAACCCGATGATCGTCGAGGGCCAGGTGCACGGCGGCATCGCCCAGGGCATCGGCCAGGCCATGCTCGAGGTCGCCGCCTACGACGAGACCGGCCAGCTCAGGAGCGGCTCGCTCATGGACTACGCCATGCCGCGCGCCGACGACCTGCCGAGCTTCACCGTCGACCACAGCTGCGTCACCCCCTGCACCCACAACCCGCTCGGGGTGAAGGGCTGCGGCGAGGCCGGCGCCATCGGCTCGCCGCCGACCTTCGTCAACGCCGTCCTCGACGCGCTGAACGCCGGCGGCTTCGGGGTGGACCATATCGACATGCCGCTCTCGCCCGCGCGGGTCTGGGCGGCGCTCGCGGCAGCCAGATAGGGAGGCGGGCCCATGTATGCATTCGATTTCGTCCGGCCCGCGACGGTCGAGGAAGCGGTCGCGGCGCTCGCCACGGACGAGGCACAGGCACTCGGCGGCGGCCAGACCCTCATCCCGACGCTGAAGCAGCGCCTGGCGAGCCCCGGCACGCTGGTCAGCCTCACCGGCATCGCCGCGATGAAGGGCGTCGCCATGCAGGGCGACCGGCTCGCCATCGGCGGCGGCACCCCGCACGCCGTGGTCGCCCGCGAGGCGGCGCGCGCCTATCCCACCCTCGCCGCGCTCGCCGGTCACATCGGCGACCCGGCGGTGCGCAACCGCGGCACGATCGGCGGCAGCCTCGCCAACAACGACCCCTCCGCCGACTATCCGGCCGGCGCGCTCGCCTCGGGCGCCACCATCGTCACCAACACCCGCGAGATCGCCGCAGACGACTATTTCCAGGGCATGTTCACCACCGCCCTCGAGCCCGGCGAGATCATCACCGAGGTGCGCTTCCCCGTCCCGGAGCGCGCCAACTACCAGAAGTTCCTGCAGCCTGCCTCGCGCTTCGCGCTGGTCGGCGTCTTCGTGGCGAAGTTCGCCGGCGGCGTGCGCGTGGCCGTGACCGGCGCCTCGCAGGACGGCGCCTTCCGCTGGTCCGACGCGGAGGCCGCCCTCTCAGCCGACTTCCGTCCCGAGGCGATCGCCGGCCTCGCCGCCGACCCCGACGGCATGATCGGCGACCTGCACGGCTCGCCCGAATACCGCGCCCACCTGATCGGCGTCCTCACCCGCCGCGCGGTAGCCGCAGCCGCCTGACGGCACCGCCGCCCCCTCTTTCCCTATCGGGCAGTGCCGGGGGGGTCGAGGGGGGCCGGCGAGGGCCCCCCTCG
>NZ_CALLYO010000231.1 GCF_937858865.1 uncultured Amaricoccus sp.
TGCGGCCGATGCGGCGGCGGGAGGCGCGGCCGGCTCCGTGCTCGGCCTGCCGGCGCCGGGCGGGACGGTCAGTAGCGCAGGCGCGCGTAGTAGGAGGCCTCGGCGGCCGCCCGCGCCTGCCCGAGGGTCGCGACGCCGCGCTGGCCGAGCAGCGGCAGGAGCTTCAGGAAGACCTGGGCGGTGGTCAGCGCGTCGCCGGCGGCGGAGTGGCGCCCGGAGACGGTGACCCCGAGGCGGGCGGCGATCGCCTCGAGCGAATGCGAGATCTCGTCGGGCTGGGCGACGCTCGCGAGCAGCAGCGTGTCGAGGACCGGCTGCTCGAAGCGGACCCCGGTCGCCGCCTCCTTGAGCTGCAGGAAGCGCATGTCGAAGGCGACATTGTGCCCGACGAGCACCGTCTCGGCGGCGAAGGCGTGGAAGGCCGGCAGGACCTCGGTGATGCGGGGCTGGCCGCGCACCATCTCGGGGCGGATGCCGTGGAAGGGGATCGAAGCCTCGGGGATGCTGCGCCCCGGATCGACGAGCTGGTCGAACCGTTCGCCGCGCAGGAGCTTGCCGTTGACGATGCGCACGGCGCCCATCTGGATGATCTCGTCGCCGCCCGCCGGGTCGAGGCCGGTCGTCTCGGTGTCGAAGACGGTATAGGCGAGCGCCGCGAGCGGGCGGTCCTCGAGGGCGCGGGCGGCGTCGCTGACGGCGAAGAGGTCGAAGTCGTAGTATTCCGGCCGCTCGGGCGGGCCGGCCTCGGCGTCGCGGCCGGTGGCGACGGGCAGGAGGAAGCGGAAGAAGGACTGGCCGCGCGGGCGGTCGTGAGCGAGCCAGATCTCGCCGCCGTGCCGCTCGGCCACGTCGCGCGCCGACAGCGGCGAGCCGCCCTCGGCGAGCTGCATCGGCTCGGTGCGCCAGCCCTTGGGGCGGTGCGGCGCGTCCTCGCCGGTCGGCCAGACGAGGTCGAGATGCGCCCAGCCGCCGGCCGCCGGGGCGAGGCGGAGGGTGAGGGGGGGCCGGTCCGGGGTCTCGTGCAGGCGGTGGGCAAGGAAGGCGAGCGTCTGGGTGAGGGCGAAGCTGTCGACGTTGAGCCAGAGGCCGTCGTCGACCTCGGTGCCGGCGACCGCCTGGCCGGTGGTCGCCTCGATGCGCTGGGCGGCGGCGGTGAGGAGGTCGGCGCCGAGCATCTCCTGCAGCGGCCAGCGGGTGAGCAGATCCTCGGAGGCATCGGCGGCAAGGTCGGAGAGGCGGGCGGAGAGGGTGTTCACCTCGTCGCGGACCACGGCCAGGAACCCCTCGCGCTCGGCGGCGTCGAGGTCGGGATAGTCGAGCATGTCGAGCGCGGCCTGCATGCTGGCGAGCGAGGCGCGGCTCGCCTCGGTCAGCCGCGTCAGCCGCTCGTCGCGGCGCGACTGGGCGGCATAGTCCTCGGTGATGTCGTCGAGCAGGAGCACGTAGCCGGAAAGCGGCGCGCCGGCGGCGCCGGGGCGCACCGGGGCGAGGCTGACCTGCAGCAGGTGGCCGGCCGGCGTCGTGGTGACGAACCGGCTCGAGGCGGCGCCCTCGCCGCGGGCGGCGCGCCGCTCGATCGCCTCGATCGCATGCGCGATGAGCGCCTTGTCGATCACCGCGTGGATCGAGCGGCCGAGCCCGATGAGCTCCGCCCCGCCGGCGATCGCGGGGGCGGTCGAGAGGCGGCGGAAGAGCGCCCGGGCGCGGCCGTTGTAAAGCAGGATCCGCCCGTCGGCATTGCAGACGATGACGCTCTGGTTGAGCTCGGCCATCAGCGTGCCGAGCTGGTCGCGCTCGAGCGCCACCTTGCCGCTCGCCTCCTCGACCAGCCGCGCCATGTCGGCCTTGAGCGCCCGGCGGTCGGAGGCGAGCGCGTTGATCGCCTCGGCGAGCAGGCGCTGCTGCTTGGCCCCGGCCGGCACCAGCGCCGGCGCGTTGACGTCCCCGACGAGGAGGCGCGTCGCGTCGGTCAGCCGCCCGGTGGCGGCGACATGCGCCTCGTGGAGCCGTGACGACATCCAGCCGCCGAGGAGGGCGGCGAGCAGCCACCAGCCGAAGAGGAGCGCCTCCCGCCCGGCGAGGAGCGGGCGCGCGAGCGTGCGCTCCTCGCCAGAGAGCGTCGCTCCGACAAGGAGCGCGCCGAGCGCCAGCCAGGCCGCCAGCGCCAGTCCCGGCGCCAGGGCGGCCATCGCGAGGCGCCGGTCGAGCTTCACGCGAGCATGTCCCGCACCCTGGCGGCGAGATCGCGCGTCGAGAAGGGCTTGGTGATGTAGGCGTCGGCCCCGGCGCCGAGGCCGCGGGCGACGTCGCTCTCGCGCCCCTTGGCGGTCAGCATCAGGATGCGGGTCTCGCGCACCTCCGGGTCGGCGCGCACCGCCTCGCAGACGTCGAAGCCGGTCATCCCCGGCATCATCGCGTCGAGCAGCACGAGCCGCGGCTTCTCGGCGCGGATCATCGCCAGCGCCTCGCTGCCGTCGCGGGCGATCAGCACCTCGTAGCCCTCGCGCTTCATCATGAAGCTGAGCGACACGACGATGTTGGGCTCGTCGTCAGCGATCAGCACTTTCGTGCCCATTGTCGTTTCCCCCCGCCTTCCCGTCCGGCCTTAGCGGCAGGCGGAAGGCAAAGCAGGCGCCCTTGCCCGGTTCCGATTCCAGCCACATCGTTCCGCCGAAATGATCTACGATCTGGCGGCTGATCGGAAGCCCGAGACCGGTGCCGGGGGGCCGCGTCAGGGCATCGCCGCCCTGGCGGAACTTCTCGAAGACGGTTGCCTGCTCGGCGAGGGGCACGCCCGGGCCGTTGTCGCGCACCGAGACGGCGAGTGATTCGCCCTCGTCGCGCAGCGTGACCGCGACCCTGCCGCCCGCGCGGGGGACGAACTTGGCGGCGTTGGAGAGGAGATTGAGCATCACCTGGGTCAGCCGGTCGGGGTCGGCGCGCAGGAGCGGCACCGCCTCGGGAAGGTCGAGCGCGACCGAGACGTCACCCTCGCGGAAGAGCTCGGAGGTCGCGCGCACCGCGTCGGTGACGAGCGCGCGCAGGTCCACGTCGGCATTGTGCCACTCGGCGTGGCCCGACTCGATCTTGGCGAGGTCGAGCACCTGGTTGACCAGCCGGCTCAGCCGCTCGCTCTCGGAGACGATGATGCCGAGGAACTCCTGGCGCTGGGCGGCCTCCATCTCAGGATCGTCGAGCATGAGCTCGGAGAGGGCGCGGATCGAGGTGAGCGGGGTGCGGAGCTCGTGGGTCACCGAGGACATGAAGTCGTCCTTGAGGTGGTCGAGGCTCTTCAGCTGCTCGTTGGCGGCGCGCAGCTCGCCCGTCGCCTCCTCGAGCGCCCGGGCATAGCCGCGCAGCTGCGAGGCCTCGTCGAGGATCTCGAGCACGTCGTCGATCGAGAGCGGCTCCTCCTGCGCGACCGATTCGATCATCACCCGCGCCGAGGCGGTGCCCACGGCGCCGGCGATCTGCCGCTCCACCCGGTCGACGAGGCGGGCGTCGGCGACGAGGTCGGGCACGGGCACGCCGACCTCGCGCGCATGCTCGTCGAAGAGCGCCTGCGCCCGCACCGGGCCGAGGAAGCGCCCGGCGAGCGCGCGGAGGTCGTCGAGCCGGGCGCGGCCGCGCCAGAAGACCGGCTCGGTGCCGCCGCGGCGGAAGACGTCGACGAAGAGCAGCGCCTGGCTCGCCTCCCGCGCCGAGGGGCTCCGCGCCAGCGACAGGCCGACGTAGAGCGAGACGTTGGCGAGCAGGCTCCAGAAGAGCGAGTGGGTGAGATAGTCGAGCTGGGCGAGGCCGAAGAGCCGCTCCGGCGCGAGCAGCGTCAGGCCGAACGGGCCGTCGTCGATGAAGCCCGCCGGGATCCAGCCCGACTTGGCCACCGACGGCAGCATCAGCGTGTAGGCCCAGACCGCGAAGCCGCCGATCAGCCCGCCGTAGGCGCCGGCGCGGGTACCGCCGCGCCAGTACATGCCGCCGAGCAGTGCCGGCGCGAACTGCGCCACGGCGGCGAAGCTGATGAGGCCGATCGACACCAGCGCATAGGCCTCCCCCGCGACGCGGAAGTAGAAATAGCCGAGCATCAGCACGGCGAGGATGGCGGTGCGGCGGATGTTGAGCAGGAGCCGGGTGAGGTCGCCGCCCTCGCGGCTGCCGAAGCGGCCGAGGCGCAGCAGCGAGGGCATGACGAAGTCGTTGCAGACCATTGTCGACACCGCCACCGTCTCGACGATCAGCATGCCGGTCACCGCCGAGAAGCCGCCGATATAGGCGAAGAGCGCGAGCCAGTGCGCGCCGCTCGCGAGCGGCAGCGACAGGATGAAGGTCTCCGGGTTCTCCTGCCCCGGCCCGAAATGGAGCAGGCCGCCGAAAGCGATGGGCAGGACGAAGATGTTGATGAGCAGCAGGTAGAGCGGGAAGAGCCAGGCCGCGCGGCGGATGTGCCGCTCGTTCACGCATTCGACGACCATGACCTGGAACTGCCGCGGCAGCAGCAGCACCGAGAGCATCGAGAGGATGGTGAGCGCGAACCACTGCGCATAGTCGAAGGAGGCCGCGCTCTGGTCGAGCCGCAGCAGCGTGCGGAGCTCGGGGATGGCCTCGGTCCGCGCCCAGATGTCGTCCATCCCGTCGAAGAGGCCCCAGGTGACGAAGGCGCCGACCGCGATGAAGGCGACGAGCTTGACCGCCGATTCGAAGGCGATCGCCGCCACCATCCCCTCGTGGCGCTCGGCGAGGTCGAGGTGCCGCGTGCCGAAGGCGACGGCGAAGGCGGCGAGCGCCAGGGCGACGTAGAGCGTGCCGTCCTTCCACCAGGCGGTGACCGGCGCGGCGGAAGGGCCGGTCAGCACCTGATAGCCGGCCGAGACCGCCTTCAGCTGCAGCGCGATGTAGGGGACGATGCCGACCACGGTGATGAGGGTGACGAGCGCGGCGAGCAGCGGGCTCTTGCCGTAGCGGCTGGCGATGAAGTCGGCGATCGAGGTGATGCGGTAGGTGCGGGCGATGCGGACCATCTTGCGCACCACCATCCAGGCGAGGAGCATGGCGAGCATCGGCCCGAGGTAGATGGGCAGGAACCACATCCCCCCGCTCGCCGCCCGCCCGACGCTGCCGAAATAGGTCCAGGCGGTGCAGTAGACCCCCCAGGAGAGCGCGTAGAGCGTGGCGTTGTCGATCACCGAGCGTCCCTGCGCGGCGCGCCGGTCGCCGTACCAGGCGATGGTGAAGAGCAGGAGCAGGTAGCCGAAGGCGGCGCCGAGGACCATGCCCGGGGTCATCATGGCCGGTCGTCCTCCTGCCCGTCCGGCGCGTCGGTCCCGTCGCCGGGGGCGCCGCGCTCGGCGGCATCGCCCTCGCTGACCAGGGCGAGGGCGAGGATGAGCCCGGCCCAGATGGTGAAGAGCGCGACCGGCAGGAGCGGCAGGCCGAAGACGGTCGCCGGCTGATCCCAGATCGCGAGCAGCGGGAAGTTCAGCAGCGCGAGCCCGGCGGCGCAGAGGGCGACGAGCACCTGTGGCCGCGGGCGCCGTTCCCCTCTCACCCGGCCCTCCCCGTCACAACGCGTCGAGGCGGAAGTGGAGCGCGAGCCACTGGCGGAAGTCGCGCACGATGGTGAGCGAGTCCTTCAGGGCCTGTTGCTCGAGCGTGCCGAGCTCGGCGAGGCGGATCGCGTTGTCGGGCGCCCGCCCGGCCTCGATCTGGCGCAGGTTGCTCGAGAGCTTCAGCCCCATGAGCAGGTGCAGCGCGTCGGTGAGATCGCGGGCGCGGCCGGCCTCGATGCGCCCGGCGGCGGCGAGGGCGCGCAGCCTGTCCTCGGTCCCGAGCGCCTCGACGCCGTACTGCAGCGCCAGCGTGCGCACGCCGTGGACCAGCGGGAAGATGCCGAGCTTCTTGAGGTCGATCTCGGCCGCCTCCCTGCCGCGCAGTCCCGGGAGCCGGCGCCACCAGCCGCCCTCGGCGCCGAACTGCTCGATGGCGGCGGCGAAGCGGGCGTAGAAGGCGTCGCTGCCGGCGAGCAGCCGCCGGAGATAGGCGCGCAGCTCGGCGAGGAGGCCGGCGTCCCCGGCCACCGCGGCGGCATCGAGGAAGATGGCGAGGTTCATCGGCCCCTCCGGGTCGCTGCCGTGCGTCCAGTCGCGCAGCGCGGCGCGGAAGCCCTCGAGCGGCTGGCGCCAGAGCGGCCGGCTCAGCATGATGCCGCCGGGGCAGGGGGGATAGCCGAACTCGATCAGCGCCGCGGTGAAGGCCTCGGTCACCGCCTCGAGCCCCTCGAAGGCGAAGCCGTCCTTGAGGATCAGCGCGTTGTCCTGGTCGGTCTTGATGATCTGCTCGCCGCGCCCCTCGCTGCCCATGACGATGAGGCAGCTCGCGGCGCGCAGCTCGGCCGGCGCGACGAGCTCCCAGAGCCGGCGGAAGATCTGCCGGTTGAGGCTGTTGACGATGCCGGCGATGACCTCGACGCGCACCCCGTCCTCGCTCAGCACGCGGATCAGCGCGTCGATCTGCCGCGCCGCGGCGCCGAGCTCCTCGACGCTGACCGCCCGCGCCGCCTGGTGGGCGATGAGGTGGGAGTGGCTGGCGAGAAAGCCCATCAGGTCGAGCTGGCTCAGGATGCCGACGACCTCCTCGCCCTCGCGCACCAGCACGCGGTGGATGCGGTGGCGCAGCATCAGGATCAGCGCATCGTAGAGCGGGTCGTCCGCTGCGACGGCGAAGGGCGCGAAGGCGGTGAACTCGCGCACGAGGAGCGCGGCCGGCGGCCGGTCGGCGATCAGCGCCTCGCGCAGGTTGGTGGTGGTGAAGATGCCGAGCCGGTCGCCGTCGCGCACCAGGGCATCGGCGATGCCGCGCGCCGCGAGGTCGCGGCAGAGGGTCACGAGGTCGGTGCCGGCGTCGACGAAGTAGGGCTTGCGCAACGCGGCGTCGCGCACCCGCGCCGCCATCAGCGAGACGAACTCGCGCCGCTCGCGGTGCTCGGCGTCGGCCCGCCCTTGGGGCGAGCCGACAGGGGTGTCGGGGAGCCGATCCGGCATCGAAGGGCCCGTTTCGGGGTCCGACATCGGATCCGCTCCCCCGTGCTCAGTGGGCCGAGGCCGTCTCGGCGCCGATGCCGGTCTCCGAGCGCACCTGCTGTGCGAGGAACCCGGCCCGGTCGAGCTTCGCCCGCGCGCTGTTGTCCATCTTCGAGACGAGCCAGATCGCGAGGAAGGCGAGCGTCATCGAGAAGAGCGCCGGCGAGGTGTAGGGGAAGGGGGCCGACCCGGCCGGATAGCCGAGCGTCGCTTCCCAGACCGAGGGCGAGAGCACGGTCAGCACCACCGAGGAGATGAGCCCGAGGAACCCGCCGACGACGGCGCCCTTGGTGGTGCAGTCCTTCCAGAGGATCGACAGGAACAGCACCGGGAAGTTGGCGGACGCGGCGACCGCGAAGGCCAGCGACACCATGAAGGCGATGTTCTGCTTCTGGAAGGCGATGCCGAGGATGACCGCCACGATGCCGAGGCAGATCGTGGTGATGCGCGACACCCGGAGCTCGGCCGCGCTGTCGGCCTTCCCCTTCTTGATCACCGTCGAGTAGAGGTCGTGGCTGACCGCCGAGGCACCGGAGAGCGTCAGGCCGGCGACCACCGCGAGGATGGTGGCGAAGGCCACGGCCGAGATGAAGCCGAGGAAGATGTTGCCCCCGACGGCGTTGGCGAGATGCACCGCGGCCATGTTGTTGCCGCCGACGAGCGCGCCCTCGGCCGTCAGGAAGCTGGGGTTGGTCAGCACGAAGGTGATGGCACCGAAGCCGATGATGAAGGTGAGCAGGTAGAAGTAGCCGATCCAGGTCGTCGCCCACATCACCGACTTGCGCGCTTCCTTGGCCGAGGGAACGGTGAAGAAGCGCATCAGGATGTGCGGCAGGCCGGCGGTGCCGAACATCAGCGCCATGCCGAAGCTGATCGCCGAGATCGGGTCCTTGATGAAGTTGCCGGGGCCCATGATCGACTGGCCGGCGGTCGCCGCCTCCTCGGGGGTCTTGCCCGCCGCGGTGGCGATGTCGCTCTTCACCTGCACCGCTGCGGCGAACATCCGCTCCGGGCTGAAGCCGTAGTTCCAGAGCACCATGAAGGCCATAAAGGTCGCGCCGCCGAGCAGCAGGCAGGCCTTGATGATCTGCACCCAGGTCGTGGCGGTCATGCCGCCGAAGAGCACGTAGATCATCATCAGCACGCCGACGACGACCACCGCGATCCAGTAGTCGAGCCCGAAGAGGAGCTCGATCAGCGAGCCCGCGCCGACCATCTGCGCGATCAGGTAGAAGGCGACGACGACCAGCGTGCCGGAGGCGGCGAAGATGCGCACCGGCTTCTGCTCGAAGCGGAAGGCGGCCACGTCGGCGAAGGTGAACTTGCCGAGGTTGCGCAGCCGCTCGGCCATCAGGAAGGTCAGGATCGGCCAGCCGACCAGGAAGCCGATCGAGTAGATCAGCCCGTCGTAGCCCGAGACCATGACCGCGGCCGAGATGCCGAGGAAGGAGGCCGCCGACATGTAGTCGCCGGCGATGGCGAGGCCGTTCTGGAAGCCGGTGATGCCGCCGCCGGCGGTGTAGAAGTCGGCCGCCGACTTGGTGCGCGAGGCCGCCCACTTGGTGATGAAGAGGGTGAGGATGACGAAGGCGGCGAACATGACGATCGCCGTCCAGTTGGTCGCCTGCTTCTCGGCCCCCTGGATGACGTCGGCGGCGAAGCCGACCCCCGGAGAGAGGAAGGCCGCAGCGGCGAGCGCGGCGGAGAACCCTCGGATGCTGCGGCTCATTTCAGCGCCTCCCGCTTGACCTTCTCGGAGAGCTCGTCGAACTCGCTGTTGGCGCGGCGGACGTAGATCCCGGTGATGATGATGGTGAAGACGATGACGCCGAAGCCGATCGGGATGCCCCAGGTCATCACGCCCTCGCCGATCCGGTGGGCGAGGAGCTGCTTCTCGAAGGCGATGAGCAGGATGAAGCCGTAATAGACGATGAGCATCGCGATCGTCAGGGTCCAGCCGAACCTCAGCCGCGTGCTCCTGAGCGTCTGGTAGTCCGGATTGGCGGCGATCCGCTCTGCTAAGGGTGTTTCCATGGGTTCCTCCTGTCCCCCGCACGGGGTCCGCACAGTGCGGGCTTTGGCCAAGTCGTTGGGATGACGAAGAAAGGCGGGAGTCGTTTACCAGCTTTCAACGAAGGTTAACCCGCCCCGCTTATCGTGCGGGGCGGGCGGGGGGTCAGTCGCGGTTCATGCGGTTGCCGATGAGCTCGTCGACGACGGCGGGGTCGGCGAGGGTGGAGGTGTCGCCGAGCGAGCCGTAGT
>NZ_CALLYO010000232.1 GCF_937858865.1 uncultured Amaricoccus sp.
GCCTGATAGTTTCGCCCGCCGTCCCAGCCGGTAGTCCGCTCGGGGGCGGCCGTCTCGGGCTGTTGTTCCGCGGGGATCGACATAGTTAACCTCGTGCGACGCGCGCCCGGAGGGGATTCGGGCTGGGGCTAGATATAGCATTAGAGCGCAAGGGAGACGCTAGATGAAGACGAAATATCTCCATACCATGCTGCGGGTGAAGGATCTGGACACGTCGATGGCCTTCTACAGCCTGCTCGGCCTGAGCGAGATCCGCCGGGTCGAGAACGACAGGGGGCGCTTCACGCTGGTCTTCATGGCGCCGCCGGGGCAGCCGGAGGCGCCGGTGGAGCTGACCTGGAACTGGGACGGGGACGAGGGGCTGCCGTCGGACAGCCGGCACTTCGGGCATCTCGCCTACGAGGTCGATGACATCTATGCGATGTGCCAGCGGCTGCGCGATGCGGGCGTGACGATCAACCGGCCGCCGCGGGACGGGCACATGGCCTTCGTGCGCAGCCCGGACAACGTGTCGATCGAGCTGCTGCAGGCGGGGGCGCCGAAGCCGCCGGCGGAGCCGTGGAAGAGCATGGAGAACAGCGGGCACTGGTGAGGCGGATGCGGCGCCTCGGGGCGGCGGCGGTCGGGCTGGCGCTGGCCGCGGCGGGGCCGGCGACAGGGTTGGCGGCGGGGCAGTGCCGGCTGGCGCTGTCGCTCGGGCTCGACGTCTCCTCCTCGGTCGATGCGCGCGAGTACCGGCTGCAGACGGCGGGGCTGGCGGCGGCGCTGGTGGCGCCGGAGGTGGTGGCGGCCTTCCTGGCCGTGCCGGGGCAGCCGGTGATGCTGCAGATCTTCGAATGGTCGGGCTGGCAGCAGCAGATGGTGCGGCAGGACTGGGTGACGATCGCCGGCGAGGGGGACCTCGTCGAGGTGGCGGCGCGGATCGCCGCGCAGCAGCGGAGCTTCGACCAGCTGCCGACCGCGCTCGGCTTCGCGCTCGCCTTCGGCGGGCGGGCGCTGGCGGAGCGGGGGGACTGCGCGCGGCGGACGCTCGACGTCTCCGGGGACGGGACCAACAACGACGGGATCTCGCCGGAGATGGCGCGGCGCGACCCGATGCTCGCGGGGGTGACGGTCAACGGGCTGGTGGTCGGGGCGACGGCGGCGACGCTCGCGCGCTACTACCAGCGCTTCGTGATCCAGGGGCCGGGGGCCTTCGTCGAGTCGGCCGACCGCTACGAGGACTTCGAGCGGGCGATGCGGCGCAAGCTCCAGCGCGAGCTCGGGGTCTTCGAGGTGAGCGGCGGGGAGTAGCCGCTCAGTGCTTGCGGAACTTGTCGAGGCTCACCACCTCGGCGGCGCCGGAGGCGGGGGCGAGCGGCGCGGCGGGTTCGGGGGCGGGCGCGTCGGGCGCCTTGCGGGCCTCGGCCTCCTCGGCGACCTCCTCGAACTTGAAGCCGATCTCGACGCTCGGGTCGACGAAGGTCTTCACCGCGTCGAAGGGGACGACGACCGACTCGGGGACGTTGCCGAAGCTGAGCGTGACCGAGAAGCGGTCCTTCATTACCGCGAGATCCTCGAACCACTCCTGCAGGACGATGGTCATCTCCTCGGGGTAGCGGGCGCGGAGGTGGCCGGGCATGTCGACGCCGGGGTGGGTGGTGTCGAAGGTGATGAAGAAATGGTGCTGGCCGGGGAGTCCCTCGCGCGCCACCTGCGCCAGAACGTCGACCATCACCTGGCGGAACGCCTTGTGCATGAGCTGGCGGTAGTTGATCCCCTTGGCCATCCGGTCCGTGCTTCGTGCGAGACGGTGCGACCTTAGCCGATTCTCCCGCCGAGGGAAGAGCGTTCGGGCGAATCGCACGCCGAAGGCGATCGCGCCGCCGGCAGGGGCGCGGGACGGCCGGGCGGGCCGGTCGGGGCAGCCTATGTCGCGCGACTCGGCGTCTGCGGATCGGCGTGGCGGGTGTCTGTCGTACTCCTGGTTGATTCCGGGGCTCCGAAGCGATGGGCGGGCAAGCCGCGGACGCCGGGCCTGATCGCGAAGAGGCCTCCCTCCTGCGGCCGGGCGTCGAGATGTGCCTGCGTCATGGTGAACCTGGCCGAGGTGACGTAGAGCGTGGCGAGGTCGGCGCCGCCGAAGGCGCAGCTCGTCGGCCAGCTGCAGTCGAGCTCGGCGACCTGAAGCAGGTCACCCTCGGGCGTGATGCGGGCCAGGCAGCCGCCGCCGGCGACGCGCGCGTTCCAGATCATCCCTTCGGCATCGAGGCAGGAGCCGTCCGGCAGGCCGCGCGGGAAGCCATCGAGCAGGATCTTGCGGTCGCTCGAAAGGCCGGTCGCGGGATCCCAGCGGTAGAGGTACAGCTGGTTGAGGGACGTGTCGGCGGTCACGAACCGGTCCGCGCCTGGCCAGACGAAGGTGTTGGTCAGGCCGAAACGGTGCTCGGTCATCGGCGCGAGCCGGCCGTCGGCGGTGTAGCGGTAGATTCGGCCGCTTTGCCCGGTGATTTCGCGGGGCGTGTCGTCTTCGGCGATGTTGTTCTGCATGGTGCCGACCCAGAAGGCGCCGTCCGGACCTACGACGCCCTCGTTGAGACGATTGTCCGGCAGATCGGGCTCCACCTCACAGACGGTGCGGAAATCGTCCCCCCAGTCCCAGAGCGCGATGGTTCGTTCCAGCCCGACGATTGCGCCGCCGTCGGCGCGGAGTCCGATCGAGGTGACGCGACCGGGGGTTGGCCATTGCCGATGCTCCCCGGTCTCGGGATCGAGCGCGTGGATCCGGCGACCGATGATGTCGACCCAGACCAGCCGGCCGCGGCGGTCGTCCCATTGGAGGCTTTCTCCAACGACGCAATCCGCGGCGAGGATCAGCGCGCATTCCATCGACGTCTCCCGGAAGAAAGGTGTTGACAGCATCCTAAGGGGAAACGTATCAGCAGATCAACAAGAACCTGTCATACAGGATGATCGGAATCGGCTTGGAGGTGGCCGTGGAAATGGTTGGAGACCTCGTCGGCACAACCATAGGTGCGATCACGCGTCTGATCCGCGAGCAGGATCTCATGCCCGGCGATCGCCTTCCCTCGGAGGCGGTTCTCGCCAAGGAGCTGCAGGTGTCGCGCACTGTCGTGCGCGAGGCCTTCCGTTCCCTCGCGGCGATGCGGATCATCGAGCTCGCGACCGGCAAGAGGGCGACCATCTCGCCGATCGATCACGGCGCCATGTCGCTGATCATCGAGCATGGCGTCCACACCGATCAGATCAACGTGCAGCAGATCTATGATGTGCGTCGCACGATCGAGACGCGAATCGTCGCCCTGGCGGCACTACGCCGAACCGACGAGGAGGCCGAGGAGATCCTGGCGCTGGCCGGGGCGATGCGCGCCGCAATGGCCGACCCCGCGCAGCTGATGGAAAACGACCTGGCGTTTCACGCCGCCCTGGCAAGGGCGTCGAGGAACCCGGTCTTCGCGCTCATCGTCGGGGCCTTTCAGGGGATCACCACCCAGACCTGGCCGATCGGCTGGCGGAGCCGCACGACCGCCGAGGCACGCGAGCTGATGATCGCCACCCATGAGCGCATCGCGGAAGCCGTGGCGGCCGGCGATCCGGAGCAGGCATCCGGGGCCATGTCCATGCACTTCGACGACAGCGTCCTGGCGCTCATTTCGGCCGGACTGTCCTGAGGACGAGATGAAGATCACGGCACTCGAGACCATTCGCATCGCGGAACGGCCCAACCTGCTCTGGATCGAGGTCGAGACCGACGAGGGCATCACCGGGCTCGGCGAGACCTTCTTCGGGGCCGAGACCGCCGAGGCGCATGTGCACGAATACATCGCCCCGCGCGTCATCGGGCGCGATCCGCTGGAGATCGACCGCCTGTCCCAGGATCTGGTCGGCTACCTCGGGTTCCGATCGTCCGGCGCGGAGGTGCGGGGCAATTCCGCCTTCGACATCGCGCTGTGGGACATCTTCGGGAAGGCGGCGAACCAGCCGGTCGCGCAATTGCTCGGCGGCTTCAGCAGGCCCTCGATACGCACCTACAATACCTGCGCGGGTGCGGACTACATCAAGAAGGCCACCGGACAGACGACCGCCAACTATGCGCTCGCCGGTGGCGCGCGCGACTACGACGACCTGAACGCCTTCCTGAACCGGGCGGACGAGCTGGCTCAGTCGCTTCTCGACGAGGGAATCACGGCCATGAAGATCTGGCCGTTCGACGTCGCCGCCGAGAAGACCCGCGGCCAGTACATCTCGGCGGACGACTTGAAGCGGGCGCTGGAACCGTTCGACAGGATCCGCACCGCCGTCGGCGCCCGGATGGACATCATGGTGGAGTTCCACTCGATGTGGCAGCTCCTGCCGGCGATGCAGATCGCCCGCGCGCTGGCGCCCTACGGGACCTTCTGGCACGAGGACCCGATCAAGATGGACAGCCTCGGCAGCCTGCGCCGCTATGCCGAGGCGTCGCTTGCCCCCGTCTGTGCCTCGGAGACGCTGGGGTCGCGCTGGGCGTTCCGCGACCTGCTGGAAACCGGCGCCGCCGGCGTGGTGATGCTGGACATCTCGTGGTGCGGCGGCCTGTCCGAGGCGCGCAAGATCGCGGCCATGGCCGAGGCCTGGCACCTGCCCGTCGCCCCGCACGATTGCACCGGCCCCGTGGTGCTCGCGGCATCGACCCACCTCTCGCTGAACGCGCCCAATGCGCTGGTCCAGGAAAGCGTGCGGGCCTTCTACCGAACCTGGTACCGCGACCTGGTGACCCAATTGCCGGAAGTCGCGAACGGGATGATCACCGTTCCGCCCGGGCCCGGACTGGGCCTGGAGCTTCTGCCCGACCTGGCGCGCGGCTGGACCGTCGCGAGACGCCGCTCCGACGCCGCCGGGACATGACTGCGCTACTCACAACAGGAGGAACCGGAATGATGAAACGAACAAGGATAGCACTTGCGGCCGCCGTCCTGGCCAGCGTGTCGACGGCGGCGCTGGCCGACGGCATGAACCTCGTCTTCGCCGTGCATTCGTCGGCTTCGAACACGTTCTGGCAGGCCGTCAAGAAGGGCTACGAGGATGCCTGCGGCAAGGTCGGAGCGAACTGCCACATGCTGTTCACCCAGACCGAGGGCTCCGTTCAGGAGCAGGTTGCCAACATCGAGGCGGCGCTGGCCTCCGGGCCGGACGCGCTCTTCACCTCGATCGTCGACAACACGGCGCTGGACGACGTCGTGAAGCGGGCCCGGGACATGGGCGTCACGGTGATCGGCGTCAACGTCGACGACACCGAGGGGGCGGCGGGCAACGCACGGCAGGCCTTCATCGGGCAGGGGTTCCTGGCCGCCGGCTATTCGCTCGCCAGGGCCCAGTCGGCGAACTTTCCCGCCGAGGGGCCGATCAAGGTCCTGGTCGGCATTTCGGCGCCCGGGCAGAACTGGTCCGAGCAGCGCGGCCAGGGCGTGATCAACTTCCTCGAGGAGTACAAGGCGTCCTCGGGGCGTGACATCTCGTGGGAGAAGATCGACTCCGGCACGGACCTGGCGACGACGGCCGACCGGGTCGGCGCCTATCTGGCGGCGCATCCCGATACCACGGCCTATTTCGACACCGGCTTCTGGCATGCGGCCGTCGCCGGCACGCTGAAGGATCGTGGCGTGGAGCCGGGCAAGGTGCTGCTCGGGGGCTTCGACCTCGTTCCGCAGGTCGTCGAGCAGCTGAAGGCGGGCTACGTCCAGGTCGAGGTCGACCAGCAGCCCTACATGCAGGGGTTCATGCCGGTGATGATGGCCTATCTCGGCGAGGTTGCGGGGCTGAGCCCGGCCAACGTCGATACCGGCCAGGGCATCGTCACGGCGGCGGATGCCGACGCGATCATGGCGCTCTCCGAGCAGGGCCTGCGCTGAGCCGAAACGGTGCGCGGAGATCCTCCCCTCCGCGCACCATCGACACGAGGAATGTGCATGATGCGTAGGGCCCTGAAGGCGGCCTTGCAGAAGCCCGAGCTGGCGGCCGGGCTTCTGCTGCTGATGATGATCGTCATCTTCCAGATCCGCTCGGACGGCGCGTTCCTCTCACAGGCCAACCTGCGGGGCGTCGCGGGATTCCTGCCGGAGATGGCGCTGGTCGCGGTCGGCGTGACGCTGCTGATGATCTGCGGCGAGTTCGACCTCTCGGTCGGTTCGGTCTTCGCCTTCGCGCCGATGACCATGGCGGTGCTGATGACCTTCGGCTGGAGTTTCTGGCCCGCCTTCGCGGCCGGCCTGGTCGCCTGTGCCTTCCTCGGGCTGCTGAACGGCTGGATCACCATCCGGTTCGCCATCCCCTCGTTCATCACCACGCTCGGAATGCTGTTCATGGCCCGGTCCCTGACCGTGGTGATCTCCGGCGGCTTCCCGCCGCGCCTGAAGGTCGACGCCATCCCCTCGGAGCTGTTCGTCGGCTTCTTCGGCCCCGGCCAGATCTTCCGCGCGTCGTTCCTGTGGTTCCTGGCCATCGCGGTGCTGATCGGGCTGCTGCTCGGCCGGACGAACTTCGGCAACTGGGTCCGCGCCACGGGCGGCTTCCTGCCCGCGGCGCAGGCGCTGGGGATCCCGACCGCCCGGGTGAAGATCGCCTGCTTCATGATCTGCTCGGTGCTCG
Source organism: uncultured Amaricoccus sp. (assembly GCF_937858865.1). Taxonomy (GTDB): domain Bacteria; phylum Pseudomonadota; class Alphaproteobacteria; order Rhodobacterales; family Rhodobacteraceae; genus Amaricoccus. The sequence goes on from NZ_CALLYO010000232.1 coordinate 6,625, forward strand.
CCGGATTCGCCGGCATCATCCAGGTCCTTCGCCTCGGCTCGCCGCTGCCCTCGCTGGGCGAGGGGCTCGAGCTGCAGGCCGTCGCGGCGGCGGTGATCGGCGGCGCGTCGCTGCAGGGCGGGATCGGCTCGATCCTCGGCGGGGTCATCGGCGCGCTGCTGATCCGCACCATCGACAACGGCATGGTTCTGAGCCAGGTCGACAGCAACTGGTTCAAGTTCGCCGTGGGCGCGCTGACGATCTTCGCCGTGGTCGGAAACGCCTGGCTGCGCAAGCGCGGCCGCGCGATGAAGGTGGAGGCCTGAGCCATGGCGGGCGAGCAGCCGATCATTTCCGTGCGCGGCCTGCACAAGTGGTATTCCGGGGTTCATGCCCTCAAGGGCATCGACCTCGACTTCCGCCGCGACGAGGCCGTCGGCCTCGTGGGCGACAACGGCGCGGGGAAGTCGACGCTCATCTCCATCCTCTCCGGGCTGGTCCGGCCGGACGAGGGCCAGGTGATCGTCGAAGGCGAGGTCGTGAACATGCGCGGCCCGCGCGATGCGATGAACCTCGGCATCGAGACGATCTACCAGTACAACTCGATGGTCCCGAACATGAGCATCGCGCGCAACCTGTTCATCGGGCGCGAGCCGCTGAAGTGGTCGCTGGGCGGGATCGGCTGGCTGGACCAGAGCCGCATGAGCGCCGAGAGCGTCGAGGCCATCGCCAATGTCGACCTGCACCTGCGCTCGCCCGAGGCGCTGGTCGGCGAATTGTCGGGCGGCCAGCGCCAGGGGGTCGCCATCGCGCGCGCCATGCACTTCAAATCCAAGGTCATGATCCTCGACGAGCCGACCAATCACCTGTCCGTCAAGGAGACCAACAAGGTCATCGGCTTCGTCCGCGGCCTGAGCGCGCAGAACATCACCGGCATCTTCATCAGCCACAACATGCACCACGTCTTCGCCTGCTGCGACCGGGTCGTGGCGATGGCGCTGGGGAAGGTGGTCCTGGACAAGCCGGTGGCCGAGACGTCGATCGATGAGGTGCAGGATGTCCTCTGAGCGCGGACTTGCCGGCCGGAAGGTGCTGATCACCGGCGCCCTGGGCACGATCGGGCGCAGCATGGCCGGGTCCTTCCGCCAGGCGGGCAGCGAGGTCACGATCCTCGACCGTCCCGGCGGCGTGGCCCCGGACGGCTTCGACTGGATCGGGGTCGATCTGAACGACCTCGCCGCGGCGGTGGCGGCGGTCGAGGCCCGCGCCCCGTTCGACGTGCTGGTGAACAACGCCGCGCTGATCATCAACAAGCCGAACGAGGAATTCTCGCTCGAGGAGTACGAGGATCAGGTGCGGGTGAATTCCTCGGCCGCCTTCGCCCTGTCGCGGGTCTGCGCGGTCGGGATGAAGCAGGCCGGCTGGGGGCGGATCGTCAACCTGACCTCGATCACGCTGAACGGGCAATGGGACGGCTACGTCCCCTATGTGGCGTCGAAGGGCGCCATGCTGGGACTGACCAAGGGCCTGGCCCGGGAACTCGGCCGCCACGGGATCACGGTGAACGCCGTTTCGCCGGGCGCTGTCGTGTCCGAGGCGGAGAACCGCGTGTTCGCCGACCGCCTGGAGGAATACAACGCCTGGGTGCTGGACCGGCAATGCCTGAAGCGTCGGCTGCGTCCGGAGGATGTCGCCGACCTGACGCTGTTCCTCTGCTCGGAGGCAGCGGCGATGATCTCGGGTCAGAACATCGCCGTCGACGGAGGCTGGTGATGATCCGCCTCCTGGCGGGCGATGCGCAAGCCGGGATTCTGCCGGACATGGGCGCGGGCCTGACCGGCCTGAGCGTGGATGGCCGCCCGGTGCTGCGCCCCTGGTCCGGCCGGTCGGCGGATGGCCCCTTCGCCCTCGCGATGAACCTGCTTCTGCCGTTTTCCAACCGGATCGACCGCGGCTTCGACTTCGCGGGCCAGCACCACGATCTGGCGCCGAACCTGCCGGGAGAGCCCTTCCCGATCCATGGCGACGCCTTCCAGCGGCCCTGGCGGGTGGTTCGATCCAGTGGCGCGGCCGCGACGCTCGCGCTCGACGGCGGCGCCTTCGGCCCCTGGCGCTATTCGGCGGAGGTCCGCTTCGTGCTGACCGGGCAGTCGCTGTCGGCCGAGCTCGCCCTGACCAACCGCGGGGGGGCGACCTTGCCCTTCGGCCTCGGCTTCCATCCCTGGTTCCCGCGCCTGCCCGGCACGCTCCTGCGCTTCGATGCCACGGCGGTCTGGGAGGAGGATGGACGCCATCTGCGCCGGTCCGACCGACCGGAGCCTCTTCCCGAGGCGCTGAGCTTCGCGCGTCCGGCCGCCCTGCCGGCGGGGTGGATAAACGCCGGCTTCGCCGGCTGGGATGGCCGCGCCGACATCATCCAACCCGCACCGGCGCAGGGTTGCCGGATCACGGCGCGCGATCTCGACACGCTGCTGGTCTATTCGCCCGATGCGGCCGCCGACTTCTTCTGCGCCGAGCCGGTCTCGCACCCGGTCGATGCGCACAATCTGGCCGGTATGCCGGGCCTGCGGCCGTTGCGCCCCGGCGAGGCCATGAGCGCGGCGCTGCGCATCGAATGGGGCCGGCCGGACGACTGAGATGATCCGTGGTATCCGGGTCTGGTCCGAGCATCACCGATGCCCCCGGCCGTGCGCCCCGCACGGCCTGCGCCTGCCAGCCCCCCGGGCAGGCGCA
>NZ_CALLYO010000233.1 GCF_937858865.1 uncultured Amaricoccus sp.
GCCCGCCGGCTCCAGCCCTGCACGTCGAAGCCGAGCCCGGCCAGCGTCCCCGCCACCGCCCGCCCGAGCTCGCCGAGCCCGAGCACCGTCACCGTCCGCTCCGGCGCCAGCGGCGGCACCACCCCGTGCCGCCAGACCCCGTCCTGCCCGAGGATGTGCGCGTCGATCCCGAGGTGATAGCGCAGCACGTGCGCCGTCACCCATTCGACCATCCCCCGCGTCAGCCCCGGGTCGACCATGCGGCAGAGCGGCACCGCCAGCGTCGCGTCGCCCACGATCCGCTCCACCCCGGCCCAGAGGCTCAGCACCGCCTTCAGCCGGGTGAAGGGCGTGAAGTCCCGCACCGGCCCGCCCGGCTGGTAGACGAGATAGTCGAAGGTCCAGGGCCCGGCCGGATCGTCGGTCAGCGCCGCGTCGATCCCCGCCTCCGCGAAGGCGGCGAGCAGATGCGGGCGCCAGAGCGGCCATTGCTCCTCCGGCGCCGAGAAGAGGATGCGCGGACCCATCAGCCTCAATCCCGGTTGCGCGGCCGGTGCACGTGCGCGCTCTGCACCAGCCCGAAGGCGGCGAGCAGCACGATCATCGCCGACCCGCCGTAGGAGACGAGCGGCAAGGGCACGCCCACGACCGGCATGAGGCCCATGACCATGCCCATGTTGATCGCGAAGGCAAGCAGGAAGGTCGAGGCGACACCGCCGGTCAGCAGCGCCCCGAAGCGGTCCCGGTTCGAGATCGCCGAGGCGACGCAGAAGACGACGATCAGGCAGTAGAGCGCCAGCAGCGACGCCGTGCCGACGAAGCCGAACTCCTCGGCGAGCGTCGTCAGGATGAAGTCGGTGTGCTTCTCGGGCAGGAAGTTGAGCCGGCTCTGCGTGCCCTGCATGTAGCCCCGCCCGGCGAGCCCGCCCGAGCCCATGGCGATCTTCGCCTGGGTGATGTGATAGCCGGCGCCGAGCGGATCGGCCGAGGGGTCGAGGAAGGTGAAGATGCGGCGGAACTGGTACTCGTGGATCAGCTGCCAGTCGGTGCCGTGGCTCTTCAGCACCAGCGTCACCGCCCCGGCCCCGGCGGCGATGGCGGCGGCGAAGTACCAGAGGCTGACCCCGGCGAGGAACATCACCGCCCCGCCGCCGGCCAGCAGCAGGATGGCGGTGCCGAGGTCGGGCTGCTCGAGCACCAGCCCGACCGGCATCAGGACGAGCAGGAGCGGCAGGATCACCCACAAGGGGCGGGAGACCTTCGCGACCGGCAGCCGGTGGTAGTAGGCGGCCAGCACCATGACGAGCGCGATCTTCATCATCTCGGACGGCTGGATCTGGATCGGCCCGAGCTGGATCCAGCGCTGCGCCCCCATGCCGACGAAGCCCATCACGTCGACCGCGACGAGCAGCAGCAGCGAGACGACATAGGCGACCGGCGCCATCAGCCGCCAGAAGCGGATGTCGACCATCGCGATCGCCACCATGCCGACGAGGCCGACGCCGAAGCGGATCATCTGCGGCTCGGCCCAGGGGTGGAGCGAGCCGCCCGCCACCGAGAAGAGCATGAGGAAGCCGGCGCAGCCGACCGCCGTCAGCAGCAGGAGCAGCGGCCAGTTGAGCGCGAGCAGCTTGCCGAAGCCGCGCGGGGCGCCGACGCCGTGCCCCGCGTCGAGGAGGCTCATGCCCGGTCGCTCCCCGCCGGCGCGGTGCCGGCGAGGCCCATCGCCGCGCGCTGCTCCTCGATCGCCTTGCGCTGCTCGGGCGGATAGGCCTCGAGCGGCGGCAGCCCGCCGCAGAGCGCGAAGAGCAGGATGTCGCGCGCGATCGGCGCCGCCACCGCCGAGCCGCCCCCGCCGTGCTCGACGATCTGCGCCACGGCATACTTCGGGTTGTCGTAGGGCGCGTAGCAGACGAAGAGCGCATGGTCGCGCCGGTTCCACGGCAGCTGCTCGTTCGCCGTCACGCCGGCCGCGCGCTCGGCGGCGGTGATGATGCGGACCTGGCTGGTGCCGGTCTTGCCCGCCATGGTCATCGCCGGATCGACGATGCGCGAACGCGCCGCCGTCCCGCCCTGGGAGACCGCGTACATGCCGTCGCGCACCGCCTTGAGGCTGCGCTCGGAGACCGGCAGCGGCTCGGCCGGCTCGACCGGCACCTCGACCCCGTCGATCCGGCGGACGAGGCGCGGCTTGATCGCCCTGCCGCTCGCCACCCGCGCCGTCATCACCGCGAGCTGCAGGGGCGAGGCGAGGGTGAAGCCCTGACCGATGCCGTAGTTGAAGCTGTCGCCGGTCGTCCAGGGTTCCTTGCGCTTCTCCTTCTTCCAGGCCGCATCGGGCATGTTGCCGGTTGCGACCGCCGGGATCGGCAGCTCGTGCGCGTAGCCGAGGCCGAGCACGTGCGCCATGGCGCTGATCCGGTCCGGCCCAAGCCGGCGGCCCATCTCGTAGTAGTAGCAGTCGCAGGACTGGGAGAGGCTCCGCCTGAGATCGACCCGCCCGTGCCCGCCACGCTTCCAGCAGTGGAAGCGCCGGTTGCCGAGCGCGGTCGAGCCGCCGCAGAAGACCCCGTCGCCGGGGCTCACCACGCCCGCCTCCAGCGCGGCGAGCGCCATGCAGATCTTGAAGGTCGAGCCGGGCGGATAGGTGCCGGTGATGGTCTTGTTGTTGAGCGGGTGGTGGTCGTCGTTGAGCAGCGCGTTCCACTCGCCGGTGCGGATGCCGAAGACGAAGCTGTTGGCGTCGAACCCCGGCGCCGAGGCGAGCGCCAGGATGTCGCCGTTCGTCACGTCCATGACCGCGGCCGCGGCGCTCTCGCCGGCCATGCGGCGCATGGCGTAGTTCTGCAGCTCGAGGTCGATCGTCAGCTCGAGGTCCTTGCCGGGCGTCCCCTCCACCCGGCCGAGCTCGCGCATCACCCGGCCGGCCGCGCTCACCTCGATCCGCTGGTTGCCGGCCTCGCCGCGCAGGTCGGCCTCGAGCTTCGCCTCGATGCCGGTCTTGCCGATCTGGAAGCGCGGGATCTGCAGCAGCGGATCGGGATCCTCGAGCTTGGCGAGGTCGCTCTCGCTGACCGGCCCGACGTAGCCGACGACGTGACTGGTGCTCGGCCCGTCGGGATAGAAGCGGCTGAGCCCGACCTCCGGCACGACGCCGGGCAGGACCGGCGCGTTGGCCGAGACGCGGACCACGTCCTCCCAGCTCAGATGCTCGGCCACCGCCACCGGCACGAAGGCGGGGCGCCCGGCCATCTCCTTCAGCACCCGCTCCTGCACCTCGGGGGGCAGCGCGATGATCGTCGCGAGCCGCGCCAGCACCGCCTCGGGGTCGCGCGCCTGCTCGCGCACCATCGAGATGCGATAGTTCTGCCGGTTCCCCGCCATCAGCCGCCCGGCGCGGTCGAGGATGAGGCCGCGCGCCGGCGGGATCAGCCGGATGTTCACCCGGTTTTCCTCGGCGAGCAGCGCGAAATGCTCGTTCTGCACGATCTGCAGGTCGCGCATCCGCCAGCCGAGCGCGCCGACCACCCCGGCCTGGAGGGTGAGCAGCATCATGCCGCGGCGGGTGATCCGTGGCGCCGGCTCGTGCGCTCCGCCCCGGCCGTTCATCGCGCGACCCTCGCGGCGTCGCCGGCGCGCAGCTTGAGGCACCAGGCGAGGCCGAGGACGACCAGCGGATAGGCGAGGGCGGTCGTGACCGCGTAGCGCACCAGCATGGAAAGGCCCGGCGCCTCGGCGAAGACGAGCGCGAGGGCGAGGCGCATGGCGGCGAGGACGGCTGCGAAGGCGAGCGCCATCGCCAGCCATTCGAGGAGGAAGGGGCCGGACTGGAAGCGCGCCGCCCGCCGGCGGAACCATTCCGAGGCGAGCAGGAGCCCGAGCGCCCCGAGGCCGAGCGGGCGCGACATCATCAGGTCGGCGAAGATCCCGAGGCCGAGCACCGCCCAGAGCGGCGTCGTCGCCGGCCGGCGGACGATCCAGGCGACGACGAGGCAGAAGAGGAGATCCGGCGCCGCGAGCTCGCCGCCCGGGCCGAGCGGGATGAGCGCCGCGGCGACGGCGACGATGCCGAGGCCGACGAGGAGCCCCGTCTCGAGGAAGGCGGGCAGGGGGCGCGCGCCGCTCATTCGCCGGGCTCCGCCCGGGCGACGGCGTCGGCCGGCAGGCTCGGCCCGATCAACTCCACCGGCCCGTCGATCGCAGAGAGCGAGGTGGCGCGCACCACCCGCACGAAGTCGAGCCGCCGGTAGTCCGCCGCGAGCAGCACGCGCCGCCGCCCGTCGGCGCCGATCGCCACCCGCCCGATCAGGATGTCGGGCGGATAGAGCCCGCCGTCGCCCGAGCTTACCACCCGGTCGCCGGGATTGAGCTCGTCGGCCTGGTCGAGGAACTCGAGCGCCGGGGCCGAGGTATTGTCGCCGGTCACGATGGCCCGCTGTCCGGAGGGCCGCACCACCGCCGGGACCCGGCTCGAGGCGTCGGTGAGCAGGATGATGCGCGAGGACTGCGCGCCGACCCCGGCGATCCGCCCCACCAGCCCCGACCCGTCGAGCGCCGCCGACCCGTCGGTCACCCCGTCGATCCGCCCGACGTTGACGGTCGCCGAGCGGCGGAAGGGGCTGCCGGAGTCGGCCATCACCTCGCCGGTCACGAAGGTCAGCCGCGGGTTCAGCCGCACGTTGTTGAGCGCGAGCAGGCGGGCGTTCTTCTGCTCGAGCTGCAGCGCCGCCTCGCGCCAGCCCTGCATCCGCTGCAGCTCGCGGCGGAGCTCGGCGTTCTGCTCGTAGACCCGGGAATAGGCGCGCAGGTCGGCCAGCATCCGCGCCGTCTCGGCCACCGGCTTCAGCGTCCAGGAGAAGCTCGGCACGAAGCGGTCGACGAGACTCACCCGGAGTTGCTCCACCCGCGCGTTGTCGATGCGCCAGACGAGGAAGAGCACGACGAGAACGAGCGCGATCACGGTGACCAGCACCCGGCGGACGCCGCGGAGGTAGTCTGGGGGTGAGTCGCTGCGGGTCGCCACGCTGATTCGATGCCTCTGGGTGGGGCGTGTCGGCGGCCCCCGCCCCGGGACGGATCTGCTGCCCGCCTCAGTTCCCGAAGTCTATCACATGTGCAAGTTGAGTTTCAAACTCCAAGGACTTGCCGGTGCCGAGCGCCACGCAGTTCAGCGACTCCTCGGCCACGGTGATCGCGAGCCCGGTCTGCTCGCGCAGCGCGAGGTCGAGGTCGCCGAGGAGCGCGCCGCCGCCGGTCAGCATCACGCCGCGGTCGACGATGTCGGCGGCGAGATCGGGCGGCGTCTGCTCCAGCGCCTGCATCACCCCCTCGACGATCATCTGCACCGTCTCGGACAGGGCCTCGGCGATCTGCGCCTGGCTGATCTCCATCTCCTTCGGCACGCCGTTGAGGAGGTCGCGCCCGCGCACCTCCATCCGCGCCCCGCGCCCGTCGTCGGGCATCCGCGCAGTGCCGATCTCCATCTTGATCTTCTCGGCCGTCGAATCGCCGACGAGGAGATTGTGCTGCCGTCTCAGGTAGTTGATGATCGCCTCGTCCATCCGGTCGCCGCCGACGCGCACGCTCTTGGCATAGACGACGTCGCCGAGGCTCAGCACCGCGACCTCGGTCGTCCCGCCGCCGATGTCGACGATCATGTTCCCGGTCGGGTCGGCGATCGGCATGCCCGAGCCGATGGCGGCGGCGATCGGCTCGGAGATCAGCCCGGCCTTGCGCGCGCCGGCCGCGATGACGCTCTCGCGGATCGCCCGGCGCTCGACCGAAGTGGCGCCGTGCGGCACGCAGACGAGGATCTTCGGCTTGGCCCAGCCGGAGCGGCGCGTCGCCTTGCGGATGAAGTGCTTGATCATCTCCTCGGCGACGTCGAAGTCGGCGATGACGCCGTCGCGCAGCGGCCGGATCGCCTGGATCGACTCCGGCGTGCGGCCGAGCATCAGCTTGGCGTCCTCGCCCACCGCCAGCACGCGCTTGCGCCCGTCCTTGAAGTGATAGGCGACCACCGAGGGCTCGTTGAGCACGATGCCCTTGCCCTTGATGTAGATGAGCGTGTTGGCGGTCCCGAGATCGATCGCCATGTCCGACGAAAAAAGCCCGCTCAATGCCCCAAACATATGTTCCTTGCCCTCTCGCCTCGGCCGATGTTGTGGTTCTGACGGCCGCAGCCCCATTTATATTCCGCCATCCGGCACCCGGTAAAGCCTCCGCGCCGCGCCCTGCGATAGAGCGAGAAGATAGTTAACACAACTATAAGACGATAACGGCCGGCGCACCGAAGGCCGGTGACGCGCTTTCAATTGTCGGACGGCCTCCGATGTGCAACTCTCCCCGCAAGCGGAGGCCGGCCACGGCGGGACCAAGCCGCAGACAGGGAGAGGAACGCGCGTGAGCCTTCTGAGGCTGAAGGACGTTTCCAAGAGCTTCGGCGCGATCGAGGCGCTGCGCGGCATCGATCTCGAGATTGCCCCCGGCGAGGTCGTCGGCCTCATGGGCGACAACGGCGCCGGCAAGTCGACGCTGGTCAAGATCATCGCCGGCAACTTCACCGCCTCGGGCGGCAGCATCGAGCTGGAGGGCCGCCCGGTCGAGTTCCTCCGCCCGATCGACGCCCGCCAGGTCGGGATCGAGGTCGTCTACCAGGACCTCGCGCTGGCCGACAACCTGACCGCGGCCGAGAACGTCTTCCTCGGCCGCGAGCTCAAGAAGGGCTGGGGCCCGTTCGCGACGCTCGACAAGAACGCGATGGTCGCCCGCTCGGGCGAGCTCTTCGAGGAGCTGAAGTCGGAGACCCGCCCGCGCGACCTGGTGCGCAAGATGTCGGGCGGCCAGCGCCAGGCGGTCGCCATCGCCCGCACCCGCCTCTCCAAGGCCCTCATGGACGAGCCGACGGCCGCCATCTCCGTCCGCCAGGTCGCCGAGGTGCTGAACCTCATCCGCCGGATGAAGGCGCAGGGCGTCGCGGTCATCCTCATCAGCCACCGCATGCCGGACGTCTTCGAGGTCTGCGACCGGATCGTCGTCGTCCGCCGCGGCAGCAAGGTCGCCGACAAGCCGACCGCCTCGACCAGCCCGGAAGAGATCACCGGCCTCATCACGGGAGCCATCCATGCCGCCTGAGGCCACCGCCGACCACGCGCGGATCTCCGACGTCACCGGCATCGCCGAGCGCACCCTCGCCCGCAAGATCCTGGCGAGCCAGCCCTTCTGGGTGACGGTCGCGCTGCTCGCGCTCTCGGTCGTGGTCGGCCTCTACCAGCCGTCCTTCTTCACCGCGCAGAACGTCGGCAACATCACCCGGAACTTCGCCCCCTTCGGGATCATGGCGCTCGGGATGACCTGTGTCATCATCACCGGCGGCATCGACCTGTCGGTCGGCTCGATCATGGGGCTCGTTGCCATCGTCGCCGGTCTCTTCCTGACCTGGCACTATCCCTGGTACGTCGCCTTCGCCATGGGGATGCTCGCCGGCCTCGCCTGCGGGGCGGTCAACGGCTTCTTCGTCGCCTACGTCGGCATGTCGTCCTTCGTCGTCACGCTCGGCATGATGTCGATCGCCCGTTCGCTCGCCGTCGTCTTCTCCGGCAACCAGATGCTCTACCAGTTCGGCCCCGACGCCCCGATCGTGAAGGCGATCGGCCAGTGGAAGTTCCCCTCGGGCCATCCCGAAAGCATCTTCCCGCACTGGGTGCCGGCCTTCTCCTCCCACTTCTGGGTCATGGTGATCCTCGCGTTCCTCGTGGGTTACGTCTTCAACTTCAAGTCCTGGGGCAAGCATCTCTTCGCGATCGGCGGCAACGAGCAGGCGGCGCGGATGACCGGCGTCAACGTCGACGCGATCAAGTTCCAGGCCTACGTCTTCTCCGCCTTCTGCGCCTCGGTCGCGGCGCTGCTGATCCTCGGCTACGCCGGATCGGCGATCAACGCGCTCGGGCAGACCTACGAGCTCCGCGTCATCGCCGCCACCGTCATCGGCGGCGCCAACCTCATGGGCGGCTCCGGCAGCGCCTACGGCGCCGTCGTCGGTTCGGCGCTGCTCGAGGTGATCCGCAACGCGCTGCTCATGGCGGGCATCGATTCGAACTGGCAGGGTGCCTTCGTCGGCGCCTTCATCATTCTCGCGGTCCTGATCGGAATGGAAAGGAGCGGCTTCAGCTTCAAGGAGCTGCTGCGGCACATGTTCCGTTCCGGCAAGGGGCGCTAGAACCGCCGCGGGCAACGCCCGGGGCATGCAACAGGGAGGAAGTGCATTGAAAAGGCTACTGGTAACCTCGGCCGTCGCACTCGCCGCGATGAGCGTCGGCTCGACGGCCTTCGCGCAGAACATCTTCGCGCTGGTGCCGAAGAACATGAACAACCCCTTCTTCGACCAGGCCCGCGACGGCTGCAAGAAGGCCGAGGCGGAGTCGAACGGCGCCTTCGTCTGCGAGTACATCGGCCCCGGCGAGCACGGCGGCGGCGACGAGCAAGTGCAGATCGTGCAGGACCTCGTCGCCCGCGGCGACGTGAAGGGCATCGGCGTCTCGCCGGCCAACGCGGCGGCGATGGCGGTGGCGCTGCAGGCGGCCAAGGATGCCGGCATCCCGGTCATCACCTGGGACAGCGACCTCCTGCCCGAGAACCAGGAGCTGCGCGTCGCCTACATCGGCACGCACAACTACGACATCGGCGTGAACATCGCCAAGCGGGTGCAGGAGATCAAGCCGGACGGCGGCACGATCTGCATCCAGTCGGGCGGCGCCGCAGCGGCCAACCACAACGAGCGCATGCAGGGCATCCGCGACACGCTCGGCGGCAAGAGCGGCACCACCTCGCCCGGCGAGCGCCTCGCCGGCGAGAACGGCTGGACCGAGGCCGACGGCTGCCCGCTCTATACCGACGACGACTTCCCGCGCGCGGTGCAGCAGTTCGAGGATTTCATGGCGGCGAACCCCGACCTCGACGCCTTCACCCCGACCGGCGGCTTCCCGCAGTTCATCCCCGACGCCAACCGCGCCGCTGTCGAGCCCTACAAGGGCAAGATCGCCGACGGCTCGCTGGCGCTCGTCGTCGCCGACACGCTGCCGATCCAGATCGACCAGCTGCGGGAGGGCTTCTCCGCCGGCCAGGTCGGCCAGCGCCCGTTCGAGATGGGCTACAAGGTGATGTTCGCCTTCCAGCAGATGGCCGAGGGCGGCGCCGCGCCCGAGGATCCGACCTACACCGGCCTCGACGTCTGCACCCCGGACACCGTCGACACCTGCATCGCGCAGTAGCCGACGACGAAGGCGGGCTCCGGCCCGCCTTCAGCCGGCCTTGCCCGCCCAGAGGCGGTAACCTTCCCTGAGAAGTGG
>NZ_CALLYO010000234.1 GCF_937858865.1 uncultured Amaricoccus sp.
TAGCCGGCGAGGCCGACGAGGATGCCGTAGTAGATGGCGACGCCGAGGAGCGCGAGGCCGGCGACCAGCATGCCGGTGACGGCGCCGGCCTTGAAGGCGAGCTCGAGGCCCTGGGCGAGGCCCTTGGAGGCGGCCTGGGCGGTGCGGACGTTGGCGCGCACCGAGACCAGCATGCCGATGAAGCCGGCGGCGCCCGAGAGCACGGCGCCGATCAGGAAGCCGATGGCCACGGTGATCCCGAGCAGCCAGGCGACGATGACGAAGATGATGACGCCGGCGACGGCGATGGTGGTGTACTGGCGGCGCAGGTAGGCGGTGGCGCCTTCCTGGATCGCGCCGGCGATCTCCTGCATCCGGGCATTGCCGGCGTCGGCTTCCATGATCGATCGCGACGCCCAGGCGCCGTAGACGATCGACAGAAGGCCGCAGATGATGACGAGCAACAATGCCACGCTCAGATCTCCCACTCGTGGTTGTGATTTTGCGCGCGGACTATCGCCATTCGTCGCGGCGGGCGCAAGGCCGAGCCGGCGGGCCGGGGCGGGACGCGAAAACCCCGCCGGCGGGGGCCGGCGGGGCGGGTAGGATCGCGCCCGAATCGCGCCTGAACGGGGCTCAGGCGGCGCTGGACTTCTTGTTGTAGCGCTCGATCGCCTCGACCAGGATCCGCTGGGCGTCGGCCTTGTCGCCCCAGCCGGTGACCTTGGCCCACTTGCCCTGCTCGAGCGCCTTGTAGTTCTCGAAGAAGTGCCAGATGCGCTCGCGGTGGCGGGTCGGCAGGTCCTGCAGGTCCTGGATCTCGGCCTGGAAGGGGTCGATCTTCTCGAGCGGCATGGCGATCAGCTTGTCGTCGAGGCCGCCGTCGTCCTCCATGTGCAGGACGCCGATCAGCCGGCAGCGGATGACCGAGCCGGCGATCAGGGTGACCTCGGTGCGGACCATGACGTCGACCGGGTCGCCGTCCTCGTGCAGGGTGTTGGGGACGAAGCCGTAGTTGTTGGGGTAGAACATCGGCACGTTGACGATGCGGTCGACGAAGAGGGCGCCCGAGTCCTTGTCGATCTCGTACTTGACCGGCGCCCCGCCGGCCGGGCCGCCCGGGATCTCGATCACCACGTTGATGTCGTAGGGAGGATTCTCGCCGGGCGGAATCTTGTCGAGTTGCATGGGTCTCTCGCTCCAGTCGGTTCGCGGCGCGCCCTAGCATATTCGCAGGCGCAACAAAAGGGCGATTCGGGGGCGGCCCCTGCCCCGCCCGCCGGTCAGCCGGGGGCGCGGCGGCGGGTTTCCTCGCGGAGGTTGACGAGGTTGCCGGCGATGATGAGGGCGGCGCCGAGGAAGATCGCGAGGCGCAGCGACTCGCCGTAGACCCACATGCCGACGAGCGCGATGAGCGGCAGGCGGATGAACTCCATCGGCGCGACGATCGAGGCGGGGGCGTGGCCGAGGGCGGAGGTGAGCGCATAGTGGGCGCTGAGGCCGGTCACGCCGACGACGAGGAGCCAGGGGAAGGTGGCGGCGGAGGGCGCCGGGATGCCGCCGGGCAGCGAGAGCAGGAGGCTGGCGGTGGCCTGCAGCAGCGTCATCCAGAAGAGGACGCAGAGCACGCTGTCGAAGCGCATGATGCGCTTGGTGTAGATGGTGTTGAGCGCGAAGCAGACCGCGGCGACGAGGGCGGCGGCGTGGCCTGGCCCGAGCGCGGTCGCGCCGGGCTGGGCGACGACGAGGACGCCGAGAAAGCCGAGGCCGGCGCCGGCGAGGCGGGTGCGGGTCAGCGTCTCGCCGAGCAGGAAGGGCGCGAGCAGCGCGACCCAGATCGGGCTGGTGAACTCGAGCGCGACGAGCTGGCTGAGCGGGATCAGCATCACGGCGTAGAACCAGAGGTTCTGGCCGGTGAAGTGGAAGAGGTTGCGCTTCAGGTGCAGCGCCATGTGCCGGCTCCGCACCTGGGCGAAGCCGCGCGGGCTGGCGGCGAGGGCGGCGAGGGTGATCGCGAGGCCGATGCCCGAGCGGTAGAGCATGAGCTCGAAGGTGTTCATCTCCACCTGGATCTCGCGCCCCGCCACCGCCATGGCGACGAAGGAGACGACCGCGCCCATCATCCAGGCGGCCGCCTTGAGGGGCTGCGAGCGATCCATGGCTGCCGGACTTAGGCCGGCCGTGCCGGGGCAGCAAGCCCCGTCGGCGCGGCGGTTGCCAGGGCGGGCGCGCCGGGAATAGGAGTTGGGCGAGGCGACCGGGAAGGGACAAGCGATGGAAGAAGCCGCCGCCCACGGCCCCGATCTCGTCAGCATCGTCGTGCTGCTTGCCGCCGGGGTGGTGGCGGTGCCGCTCTTCCGGCGGATCGGCCTCGGCTCGGTGCTCGGCTATCTGGCGGCGGGGCTGGTCATCGGGCCGTTCGGGCTCGGGCTCTTCAGCGACCCGGAGACCATCCTGCACGTCGCCGAGCTCGGGGTCGTGCTCTTCCTCTTCGCCATCGGGCTCGAGATGCAGCCCTCGCGCCTCTGGGCGATGCGGGGCGAGATCTTCGGCCTCGGCCTCGCCCAGGTCGGGCTCTGCATGCTGCTGCTCTGGACCGTCGGCCTCGCGCTCGGCTATCCGGTGGCGGCCTCGCTGATCTCGGGCACCGGCTTCGTGCTCACCTCGACCGCCATCGTCATGCAGATGCTCGAGGAACGCGGCGACCTCAACCAGCCGAACGGGCGGCGGATCATCGCCATCCTGCTGCTCGAGGACCTGGCGATCGTGCCGCTGCTCGCGCTCGTCGCCTTCCTCGCGCCGGGCGGCGAGAGCGTGACGCTCGCGCACCGGCTCGGCTCGGTCGCGATCGGCCTCGCCGCCATCGCGGCGCTGGTCGCGGCCGGGCGGTGGCTGCTCAACCCCCTGTTCCGCATCCTCGCCATGTCGCGGGCGCGCGAGGTGATGACGGCGGCCGCCCTGCTCGTCGTCCTCGGCGCGGCGCTCCTCATGCAGGCGGCCGGCCTCTCGATGGCGATGGGCGCCTTCCTCGCCGGCGTGCTGCTCTCGGAATCGACCTACCGCCACCAGCTCGAGGCCGACGTCGAGCCCTTCCGCGGCATCCTGCTCGGGCTCTTCTTCCTCAGTGTCGGCATGGCGCTCGACCTCGAGGTCATCGCCCGCAACCTCGGGCTGGTCGCGGTCAGCGTCGCGGGCTTCATGCTGCTCAAGTCGCTCGGCATCTACGCGGTGGCGCGGATCGGCCGCGCCAGCCACGCCGAGGCGCTGGAGCGGGCGGTGCTGATGGCGCAGGGCGGCGAGTTCGCCTTCGTGCTCTACGGCGCGGCGGTGGCGGTCGGCCTCCTCGGCCCGGAGGAGAACGCGATCCTCGTCGCGGTCATCATCGTCTCGATGGCGCTGACGCCGCTCATGGTCATCCTGCACGACCGGCTCGCCCCGCGGGCGGGGCCGAGCACCGACGGGCTGGAGGCGCCGGACGGGCTGCACGGCAACGCGCTCATCATCGGCTTCGGCCGGGTCGGGCAGATCGTCAGCCAGCCGCTGCTCGCCCGCGGCTTCGAGATCGCCATGATCGAGACCGACCCGGAGATGATCGAGGCGGCGGCCGATTTCGGCTTCAAGGTGCATTACGGCGACGGGACGCGGCTCGACATCCTGCACGCCGCCGGCGCCGACGCGGCGGGGGTGATCGTCGTCTGCGTCGACGACCGCGAGGCGGCGGTGCAGATCGTCGAACTCTGCAAGGCCGAGTTCCCGCTGGTGCCGGTGCTGGCGCGGTCCTTCGACCGGCAGGAGGCGCTGCGGCTGGTCGAGGCCGGGGTCGACTGGCAGATCCGCGAGACGCTGCTCTCGGCCTTCGCGCTCGGCGAGAAGACGCTGCGCACGCTCGGCGTCCCCGAGGAGGAGGCGGCCGAGGTGATGGAGGACGTGCGCAGCCGCGACGAGATGCGCTTCGAGCGCGAGCTCGTCGGCGGGATCAAGGCGGCGCACGACCTCATCCGCGGCAACCTGCCGGGCAGGAACGAGGGCGCGGCGCCGCGCGAGCCGTCGTGAGCCGGCCCTTCGTCGCGCTCCTCTACAGCATCTCCATTGCCGAGGGGCGGCGTCTGGTGATGGCCGACCTGCGCGATCTGGCGGCGGATCTCGGGCTCGAGCGGCCGCGCACGCTGCTTGCGACCGGCAACCTCCTCTTCGAGGCCGAGGGCGACGCGCGGGCGATCGAGGCGCGGCTGGAGCCCGCCTTCGCCGAACGCTTCGGCCGGGCGGTCTCCATCATCGTCCGCGACGGGACCGGCTGGCCGCGGCTGATGGCGGCCAATCCCTTCCCGGAGGCGGCCGAGCGGGAGCCGGCGCGGGTCGCGGTGCGGGTGATGCGCACGCCCGCCGACGCGGCGGCGGTGGCGCGGCTCTCGCCCTATCTCGCGCCGGGCGAGCGGCTGGCCGTGGCCGGCGGCGATCTCTGGGTGCACCTGCCGGACGGCTTCGCCCCCTCCCGGCTGCCGGGTGCGATCACGCCGCGGCGCGAGGGGATCGGCACCTTCCGCAACTGGAACACGGTGAAGCGGATCGGGGCGGCGCTGGCCGGGTGAGGCGCGGGTTCTGGTCCGAGCGGCGCCGTTGCCCCCGGCCGTGCTCATCGCGAGCGGTGCGGTGCAGGAGCATGTCCGGTGCATGTCCCGAGCGATGCCGTGCGGTGGCCGCGCTCACTCCTCCGGGCGGCTGATGCGGCCGCCCGAGACCGGCAGGCGGACGCCGGTGGTCGCGGGCGCCGAGGTCGGCAGGCCGCGCAGCACCCGGACGGCGAGATAGGCGAAGGCCTGCGCCTCGAGCATGTCGCCGTCGAGCCCCTCGGCCTCGACCGGCGCGACCTCGCCGTTCGTCCGCTGCGCCAGCATCGCCATCACCGTCCGGTTGCGCCGCCCGCCGCCGCAGACCAGCCAGCGCGTCACCGGCTCGGGGAAATGCCGCGCCGCCTCGGCGACGCAGGCGACGGTCAGCGCGGCGAGCGTCGCGGCGCCGTCCTCGGTCGAGAGGGGGGCGACCCGGTCGAGGAAGCCGTGGAAGTCCTGCCGGTCCAGTGACTTCGGCGGCTTCCTTGCGATGAAGGGATGGGCGGCGAGCGCGGCGAGCACCGTCTCGTCGACGCGGCCCGCCGCGGCGACGGCGCCGTCCTCGTCGAGCGGGCGCCCGAGCCGCTGGTTGAGGAAATCGTCGATCAGCGCGTTGCCCGGCCCGGTGTCGAAGGCGACAAGCGCGCCCTCGGCCTCCGGCGCCGGGCGGCGCGGGTCGACCCAGGTGACGTTGCCGACGCCGCCGAGGTTGAGGAAGGCGAGCGGCGCTTCGGCGCCGATCCGGCGGGCGCAGGCGAAGTGGAAGAAGGGGACGAGCGGGGCCCCTTCCCCGCCGCTCGCCACGTCGGCGGTGCGGAAGTCCCAGACGACCGGTACCCCCGTCTCGCGCGCCAGCAGGTCGCCGCGGCCGACCTGGTGCGTCCCCCTGCCCCGCGGCTCGTGCGCCAGCGTCTGGCCGTGGAAGCCGACGATCTCCACCCCCGCGAAGCGGCGCACCGCTGCCGCATGTGCCGCGCGCACCCGCGCCTCCACCGCGTCGAGGCCCGGCTCGCCCGGCCAGCGGCCGAGCGCGGCGCGGAGGAGGGCGCGGTCCTCGGGGGCGTAGGGGGCGAAGGCGGTCGGGCCGAAGGCCGCGATCGTCTCGCCGTCGGTCTCGACGACCGCCGCATCGACCCCGTCCATCGAGGTGCCCGACATCAGCCCCAGCGCGCGCATCGCCGCCCTTCCGTCCTGCCCGGAACCGCTATAGAACGGCGCCGCCTCGCCCGAAAGGACCGCCGCCATGACATACCGCCCGAAGAGCGACTTCCTCGACGTCATGGTGACCCGCGGCTACCTGCAGGACTGCACCGACCTCGCCGGGCTCGACGAGCGGCTGCGGGCGGGGGTGGTGCCGGCCTACATCGGCTACGACGCGACGGCGCAGTCGCTGCACGTCGGGCATCTGCTCAACATCATGATGCTGCGCTGGCTGCAGAAGACCGGCCACAGGCCGATCACGCTGATGGGGGGCGGCACGACCAAGGTCGGCGATCCCTCGTTCCGCGACGACGAGCGGCCGCTGCTCTCGCCCGAGCAGATCGCCGCCAACGTCGCGACGATCCGCGGGGTCTTCGAGAAGTACCTCGACTATTCCGGCGCACCGGCCGGGGCGCTGATGCTCGACAACGCCGAATGGCTGGACGGGCTCAACTACCTCACCTTCCTGCGCGACATCGGCCGGCACTTCTCGGTCAACCGGATGCTGTCGTTCGAGAGCGTGAAGTCGCGGCTCGACCGGGACCAGTCGCTGAGCTTCCTCGAGTTCAACTACATGATCCTGCAGGCCTACGATTTCCTCGAGCTCTACCGGCGGCACGGGTGCCTGCTGCAGATGGGCGGCTCGGACCAGTGGGGGAACATCGTCAACGGGATCGACCTCACGCGCCGGGTGGAGGGCGCGGAGGTCTTCGGGCTGACCTCGCCGCTCCTCACCACCTCGGACGGGCGCAAGATGGGCAAGTCGGCGGCGGGCGCGGCCTGGCTGAACGCCGAGGCGCTCTCGCCCTACGACTTCTGGCAGTTCTGGCGCAACACCACCGACGCCGACGTCGGGCGGTTCCTGAAGCTCTACACCGAGCTGCCGGTGGCGGAGTGCGACCGGCTGGGGGCGCTCGGCGGGGCCGAGATCAACGCGGCGAAGATCGTCCTCGCCAACGAGGTGACGACGCTCTGCCACGGCGCCGGGGCGGCGCGCGCCGCCGAGGCGACCGCGCGCGCCGTCTTCGAGCAGGGCGGGGCCGGCGAGGCGCTCGAGGCGGTGACCCTGCCCGGGGAGGCGCTGGGCGCCGGGCTCTCGGTCACGCATTTCCTCGTCACCGCCGGGATCGTGCAGTCGGGCAAGGAGGCCAAGCGCCTCGTCGCCGAGCGGGGCCTGCGCTTCAACAACGAGCTCGTCCTCGACCCCAACGCCCTGGTCACGCCGGAGACGATCGGGCGCGAGCTCAAGGTCTCGGTCGGCAAGAAGCGGCACTGCCTGGTCAGGATCGGCAGCCGCGCGGCGGCCTAGGTTCCGGAGGCGGCCGGGCGGCTGCTGCGCCGGCGCGCGAGCAGCATCAGCGCGGCGACGATCACCGTGCCGACGATGAAGAGGAAGGCGGCGGCGGCGATGGCCGGGCTGATGTTCTCGCGGATGGTGGAGAACATCTGCCGGGCGAGGGTGCGCTGGTTCGGGCCGGCGACGAAGAGCGTCAGCACCACCTCGTCGAGCGAGGTGGCGAAGGCGAGGACGGCGCCGGAGAGGATGCCGGGCATGGCGAGCGGGACGGTGACGCGGAAGAGCACGGTCGGGGGCCGCGCCCCGAGCGAGAGCGCCGCGCGCTCGACGCGGCGGTCGATGCCGGCGAGCGAGGCCGCGACGCTGACGATGACGAAGGGCATCGCGACGACGGTATGGGCGGCGATGACGCCCATGTAGCTGCTGGCGAGGCCGATGCGGGCGAAGAGGATCTGCATGCCGACGCCGAGCACCACCGCCGGCACCACCATCGGCAACAGGAAGAGGGTGCGGAAGGCGCCGGCGAAGCGGAACTGTTCGCGGAGGCCGAGGGCGGCGAGCGAGCCGAGCAGCGTGGCGAGGACCGTGGTGCTGCCGCCGATGACGAGGCTGTTGACGATCGAGCGGCGCCAGACCGCGTCGGTCGCCAGCACCTCGAACCAGCGCATCGAGACCCCGGGCATCGGATAGGTCAGGAAGACGCTCGAGGTGAAGGCGAGCGGCAGGATGGCGATGAGCGGCGCGATCAGGAAGGTGACCATCGCGGCCCCGAAGACGATCCTGGCGAGGGTCCACATCGGGCTCAGATCCGCGCGGTGCCGGTGGCCGAGAGCCGCCCGTAGACGGCATAGAGCGCCAGCGTGATGACGAGGAGCACGATGCCGAGCGCGGCCGCCATCCCCCAGTTGGCCGTGCCGGTGGCATAGAAGGCGATGACGAGGCTGATCATCTGGTCCCGCGGCCCGCCGATCAGCGCCGGGGTGATGTAGTAGCCGATCGCCGACATGAAGACGAGGAGCGCGCCCGAGGCGACGCCGCGCAGCGTGAGCGGCAGCAGGACGCGCAGGAAGGCGCGCACCGGGTTCGCCCCGAGCGAGGCGGCCGCCGGCATCAGGTTGCGCGGGATCGAGAGCAGCACGCTGTAGATCGGCAGCACCATGAAGGGCAGGAGCACGTGGGTCATGGCGATGACCACCCCCGCCCGGTTGAAGATGAGCGGGAAGGCCCCGATGCCGACCGCGCGGAGCGCGTCGTTCACCAGCCCCTGGTCCTGCAGCAGGATGTACCAGGCGGCGGTGCGCACCAGGATCGAGGTCCAGAGCGGCAAGAGCACCGCGGCAAGCAGCGCGCTTCGCATCCAGCCGGAGACCGAGGCGACCAGCATGGCGTAGGGCAGCCCGAGCAGGATGCAGAGCCCGGTGACCGATCCGGCGATGGCGAAGGTCCGCGTCAGGATGGTGAGGTTCGCCGACTCGGACGGCGGCACCCGCCGGATCGCCCCCGCGGCGTCCCGCTCGAGATCGACGGCGGCGAGCAGGTTGCGGTCGGTATAGGGCGAGGCGGCGTTGGCGATCGCCGTCCAGAAGGCGACGTCGCCCCAGCGCCGGTCGACCGCGACGAGATCGACCGGCCCCGCCGTCTCCTCGACGGCGCTGCGCGTCCTGGCCATCAGCGTGCGGAAGCCCGACTTGGCGCTGTTCAGCCGCCGCACCACGTCGCCGAGCGCCTGGTCGTCGGTGCTCTCGCGCAGATCCTCGACCAGCGCCGCCCCGACCTCCTCCGAAGGGAGCGACTCGCGGTCCCAGGCGCGGATCGCCTCGACCGTCCGCGGCAGGGTGCGGGAGACGGACGGGTCGGACACCGCCTCCGAGAGGATGGTGACGAGCGGCCAGACGAAGAAGACGAGGAGGAAGGCGAGGAGCGGCAGCACCAGGGCGAAGGCGCCGAAGCGGCGGCCGAGCGCGGCGCGGCTCACGACGGGATCACCCAGCAGTCGGCGGGGGAGAAGGCGGCGGTGACGGTGGCGCCGGGCTGCCATTCCGTCCCGCCGCGGCCGGCGCGGACGACGAGGCCGGCCGGATCGCCGGCGAGCTGCACCCGCAGGTGGTCGCCCTGGTAGACGCTGTCGGCGACCGCGGCGGTCCAGGCGTTGCAGCCGGCCGGCGCCTCGGCCCCGAGCAGGATGCGCTCGGGCCGCACCGAGACGAGGACCTCGCTGCCGACCGGCGCGCCG
>NZ_CALLYO010000235.1 GCF_937858865.1 uncultured Amaricoccus sp.
CGCCTTCACCCGCTCGGACCCGGGGCGGAACCACGCCAACGTCGAGTTCCACGTCCAGCCCCTGAGCCTCGACGCCTTCGGCGAGCCGCTGCACCCCTTCCCGGCGATCACGGCCAGCGTCTGCAACCTCAACCCGACGAGCCGCGGGCGGATCGACATCGCTAGCGGACGGGTTGGCGATGCGCCCTCGATCCGGCCGAACTATCTCTCGACGGCGGAGGACCGCAAGGTCGCGGCCGACAGCCTGCGGGTGGCGCGGCGGGTCTGCGCCCAGCCGGCGCTCGCCCGCTATGCGCCGGTCGAGTGGAAGCCGGGGGCGGAGTACCGGACGGACGAGGAGCTGGCGCGGCTCGCGGGCGACATCGCGACGACGATCTTCCATCCGGTCGGGACGACGGCGATGGGGCGCGACGGCGACGAGGGGGCGGTGCTCGACCCGCGGATGCGGCTGCGCGACGGCCGCGGGGGGATCGTGGCCGGGCTGCGGGTGGTGGACGCCGGCGCGATGCCGGTCATCGTCAGCGGCAACACCAACGCGCCGGTGCTGATGATGGCCGAGAAGGCGGCGCGCTGGATCGCGGCGGAGTGAGCCTCGGGCGCCGGGCTGCCTCCTGTACGGAGTGCCGCTCCAGAGAAAAGAGGGCAGCGCCCGAGCCGGCGGGCGTGAAGCGCCCGCCTGGGGCGGGGCGGGACAGTTGGGGAGGGCGCGGCCCTTTCGGCGCCGGAAGCGCGCGCTCGCCTGGACGGGACGGCCTCCCCTTACCAGAGGCGGGCGACGCCGTAGCCGTCGAAGAGCGTCTCGTTCGAGACCAGCAGGAGGCCGTGGCCGAGCGCCTGGGCGATCAGCATGCGGTCGAACGGATCGCGGTGCGGCCCGCCCAGCCGCCCGGCCCGCTCGGCGTCGGAGAGGGTGATCGGGAGCTCCGCGAAGCCCTGGGCGACGACGCAGCCGCGCACGTCCCGCGCGACGGCCGCCGCGCCCGGCAGCTTGCCGAGCCGGTGCTTGGTCGCGATCTCCCAGGCCGAGGCGGCGCTGACCAGGACGGCCTGCGCCGGATCCTCCATCGCGGCCCGCGCCGGGGCCGAGAGCCGGGCGTCCCCGTCGAGCCACCAGAGCAGGGCATGCGTGTCGAGCAGCAGCGGGGCCAAGGCGCCGTCACTCCCAGGCGGCGAGCTCGGATTCGGGCAGGGGCTCGAAGAAGGCGTCGTCGATGCGGGCGCGCCCGCGCATCGCGCCGAAGCGGCGCTGGGCCGGAACCGCGATGCGCAGCAGGCGGGCGACCGGCTTGCCGCCGCGGGCGAGGACGATCTCCTCCCCCGCCTCGGCCTCGGCGATCAGCCGGGAGAGATGCGTCTTCGCCTCGTGGATGTTGACGATCTTCATCACGGCCTCCCTGGGGATTAGTCCATGACTTAGCTAACCTGCCGGCGCAGGTCAATCCCCGGGCCGATCACGGGGTTGCCGCTTGACCTCCCGGGGGCGGCGGCACAGGGTCCGGCGCCGCAACCGCAAAGGATGATGCCGCCCGTGCCGTCGACGCCGCCGCCCTTCGCCGCCTTCGAGTGGCAGATCGCCTGGCGCTACCTGCGCGCGCGGCGGCGCGAGGGCGGGATCTCGGTGATCGCCTGGTATGCGCTGGTCGGCGTGATGCTCGGGGTGGCGACGCTCATCGTGGTGCAGGCGGTCATGGTCGGCTTCCGCGAGGAGTTCACCGACCGCATCCTCGGCGCGAACGCGCATGTGACGGTCTACTATGCGACCGAGGCGGATGCGGACGGCGTGCCCTCGCGGCTGATCGCCGACTACGACGCGCTGGCGACGCGGCTCGCCGCGGTGCCGGGGGTGACGCATGCCGCGCCCCTGGTGCGCGGGCAGGTGATGATCTCGGCCAACGGCCGGGCGTCGGGGGTGGAGGTGATCGGCACCCGGCTCGCCGATCTCGAGACGGTGCCGCTCGTCGCCCACCCCGAGAGCGGGGCGGGCGATCTGGCGCGGCTCGACGAGGGGGTGGCGATCGGCACCGGGGTGGCGCGCGACCTCGGCGTCGGGGTCGGCGACACGGTGACGCTGATCTCGCCCGAGGGGATGGACACCCCCTTCGGCACCCAGCCGCGGGTCAGCGACTACGAGGTGGTCTATGTCTTCGGCGTCGGTCGCTTCGACATCGACCGGACGCGGGTCTACATGCCGCTGGCCGGGGCGCAGAGCTTCTTCGACCGCGAGGAAGGCGCCGACGAGGTCGAGGTGATGCTCGACCGGCCGGCCCGGGTGGAGGAGATCGAGCCGGCGCTCGCCGCCGCGGCCGGGCCGCGGGCGGTGCTCTGGAGCTGGAAGGACGCCTCGGGGGCCTTCCTCTCGGCGCTCGACACCGAGCGGCGGGTGATGTTCATCATCCTGAGCCTCGTCGTGGTGATCGCCGCGCTCAACATCATCTCCGGCCTCGTCATGCTGGTGAAGAACAAGGGGCGCGACATCGGCATCCTGCGCACCATGGGGCTGACCCGCGGCTCGATCATGCGGGTCTTCTTCCTCTGCGGCTCGCTGATCGGGGTGGTCGGCACGATGCTCGGCGTCCTCCTCGGCTGCCTCTTCGTCTACTTCATCCACGACATCCAGGCGGTGGTCGAATGGGTGGCGGGCGGCTCGGTCTGGAACCCCGAGATCCGCTACCTGACCGAGATCCCGGCGCGGCTCCGGCCCGGCGACGTGCTGGCGGTGACGGCGATGGCGCTCGGGCTCTCCTTCCTCATCACCCTCGTCCCGGCGCGCAACGCCGCGAAGCTCAACCCGGTCGAGGCGCTGCGCTATGAGTGAGGCGGCAGCGGAGGTGCTGGCGCTCGAGGCGGTGGCCAAGGTCTACAACCCGGGCACGCCGGCGGCGGTCCCGGTGCTCGAGGGGGCGAGCCTCTCGCTCGCCGCCGGCGAGGTGGTGGCGCTGGTCGCGCCCTCGGGGGCCGGCAAGTCGACGCTGCTGCATATCGCCGGGCTCCTCGACGTGCCGACCGGCGGGCGGGTGCGGCTGCTCGGGCAGGACACCGGCGGGCTCGGCGACGGCGGGCGGACGCGGCTCCGGCGCGACGCGCTCGGCTTCGTCTACCAGTTCCACCACCTCCTGCCGGAGTTCTCGGCGCTCGAGAACGTCGCGCTGCCGCAGCGGGCGGCCGGCGCGGCGCGGGGGGCGGCCGAGGCGCGGGCGGGCGAGCTCCTCGGCGGGGTCGGGCTCGGGCACCGGCTCGGCCACCGCCCGGCCGAGCTCTCGGGCGGCGAGCAGCAGCGGGTGGCGCTGGCGCGGGCGCTCGCCAACGCCCCGCGGCTGCTGCTGGCGGACGAGCCGACCGGCAACCTCGACCCGGAGACGGCCGGACGGGTCTTCGACCTGCTGATGCAGCTGGTGCGCAGCACCAGTCTCGCGGCGCTGATCGCCACGCACAACCCGGAGCTCGCGGCCCGGATGGACCGGGTGCTGCGGCTCGACGCGGGGCGGATCGTCGCAGCCTAGGGGCGATTTCTTCTTGCCCGAGTCGCGTGGCGACAGTATCAATCCCTTTATGGTTGATTAACGAGCTGTCGGTGCAATCCAGAGGCGGCCGCGAGGACAGGCCTGAATGAGATCCGCCCCGCTCGATGCCCTCCGCGCCGCTCCCCTCGTCGCCTGCGGCGTCGCCCTTTCCGCGCCGCTGACGCTGGCCGGCGGCATCGACCAGTCGGGGCAGCCGGTCACGCTCCTCTTCCAGGAGGGCGACTATGCCGAGATCCGCTTCGGCTACTGGATGCCGACGATCCGCGCCCAGGGCGGGCCGGGGCATTCGACCGAGGACGCCTACGGCGACCAGCCGGACCTCGGCCTCGGCATCCGCAAGCAGTTCAGCGAGCGGTTCGCAGCGGCGCTCATCCTCGACCAGCCTTACGGGGTGATCGTGGACTACGACCGCGACGATCCGGCCGGGGCCTTCGCCTATGCCGGCACGCACGCCGAGCCGCGGTCGTTCGGGGTGACCGGCCTCGCGCGCTATCTGGTCACGCCGCGCTGGAGCGTGCACGGCGGGCTGCGGGCGATCCGCTTCGGGGCCGAGGCCGACTTCCGCGGCTGGGGCTTCGGGCCGGTGCTCGACGGCTACAGCTGGACCGGGAGCGACGCCTGGGGCCTCGGCTACGTGCTGGGCGGCGCCTACGAGATCCCGGAGATCGCGCTCCGGGTGGCGGTCACCTACGGCTCGCGCACCGACATCACGCTCGACAGCAGGGAGACGCACCTCTTCGACCCGGCGACCGGCGGCTTCGGCACGCTCGACTCGGAGACCGAGATCACCATGCCGCAGTCGGTCAACATCGACTTCCAGACCGGGGTGACGCCGAAGACCCTCGTCTACGGCTCGGTGCGCTGGGCGGACTGGGAGGGCTGGAGCGTGGCGCCCGAGGGCTACGTGGCGCTGACCGGGGAGCCGCTGGTCGAGTTCCAGCACGACACCTGGCGCTTCCAGCTCGGCGTCGGGCGGCAGCTGACTGAGCGGATCGCGGGCTCGCTGGAAGTCGCGCACGAGACGGCGACCGGCGACGTGCAGACGGCGCTGACGCCCTACGACGGCTATACCGCCTTCACCGTGGGCGCGAGCTACCGGACCGACGCCGGGCTCAGCATCGCGGGCGGGGTGCAGTACGGCTTCCTCGGCGATGCCGACGTGGCGACGCCGACCGGGACGGCGCGCTTCGAGGACAACTACGGGGTCGGGGTCGGGGTGCGGATCGGCTACAGCTTCTGACGATCCCCCGCCGCCGTCCGCGGCCGCGGGGTCAGGCGCGGCCGCCCTCGGCGGAGAGCAGGTGGGGGTCGATCTGGATCGAGCGCAGCGCCCCGCCCCATTTCTCGCTGTCGCGCAGGCCGAAGACGAGCTCGGGGTCGGCCGGGGCGGTCAGCCAGCCGTTGGCCTGGATCTCGCTCTCGAGCTGGCCCGGCCCCCAGCCGGCATAGCCGAGCGCAAGGAGCGAGCGGGCCGGACCGGCGCCGCGCGCCATGTCCTGCAGGATGTCGACCGTCGCCGTCATGGCGAAGTCGGCGCTGACCGCAAGGCTCGAGTCCTGGACGGTGTATTCGGCCGAATGCAGCACGAAGCCGCGGCCGTGCTCGACCGGACCGCCGAAGTGGACGCGGGCGCCGGTGAGATCGACGCTCGCGGGGATCTTCAGCTGGGCGAGCAGGTCGGCGAAGCTGAGCTCGGGCGCCGGCTTGTTGACGATGAGCCCCATCGCACCCTCGGCGGAATGGGCGCAGAGGAAGATCACCGAGCGATCGAAGCGCAGATCGCCCATGCCGGGCATGGCGATCAGCAACTGGCCCTGCAGGAAGCTGGCTTCGCGCTCGATCATCGCCCGAAGATGGGCTGGTTCGGGAGCGATTACAAGCGAGCCCGCCCCCTGCCGACCCCCTGCGCATCCCGGGGCGGCGGCACGCCGGCTCGCCGCAATGTGACTGTTGGCGCGGCAGGGTTCGCGGCTATGGTCCGGGACCCGGTCCGGACGTGCAGGCCCCCGCATGAGTCCCCTTCCCCGCTCCCTCCGTCTCGCCGGCCTGGCCGCCGCCATGATCGCCGGCACGGCCGTTGGGCCTGGCGCGGCGGAGACTTCGGGCGGGGTGCCGGGGGCGGTCGAGGCGGTGACGCTGCTCGACGGCTGGCGCGAGGCGGACGGCAGCCGGATGGCCGGGATCGAGATCCGGCTCGGGCCGGGCTGGCACACCTACTGGCGCGCGCCGGGCAGCACCGGGATCGCGCCGATCTTCGACTGGTCGGGGTCGGGCAATCTCGCCTCGGTCGCGACCGACTGGCCGCGGCCGGTGCTCTTCGACAGCTTCGGCGTGCGCTCGATCGGCTATGCCGAGCGGGTGGTGCTGCCGGTGCGGCTGGTGCCGGCCGATCCGGCGGCGCCGCTCGAGGTCGGGCTTTCGCTCGACTTCGGGGTCTGCTCAGACATCTGCACGCTGGCCCAGGCGCGAATCGACGAGCGGATCGCCCCCGGGGCGCCGGAGGAGGGGCGGGCGCGCATCGAGGCGGCGCTGGCGGCGCGGGTCGAGAGCGCGGCCGAGGCCGGGGTGGCGCAGGTAACCTGCGCGCTGCAGCCCGAGGGGCGCGGCTATGCGCTGACCGCGCGGGTGACCTTTGCCGAGGCCCCGCCGCCCGACGCCGTGGCGGTGCTGGAGGCGGGGCGGCCCGATATCTGGATCGGCGACGCCTCGAGCCGGACCGAGGGACGGACGCTGACCGCGCGCGCGCCGATCCAGGCCCCGCCGGGCATGGCCGGGCCGGTCCTGGAGCGGCAGGCGCTCCGGCTCACGCTGCTCGACGACGGCCGCGCGGTCGACATCCTCGGCTGCGACGCGCCCCGCTAGGGTGGGTGCCCGCAAGCCGCCATGCGCCAGGAGCGGCCATCCAGGGGCTCAAGCATTGATTATTACGCGATGCTTGCCAGGCCGTTTGACAACCTCGTCATGACTGCCCGAGCCACTCTTCTAGGCGGAGCTTTGAGTTCCGCCGAAGAGGCTTTCGACTTCGGCCGAAGCAACAGCCACTCCCCCGCCAAGCTATTGCTACGCGGCGAAGCACTCCTCTAATGGAAGTTCCCCTGCAAGTCTAAAGGCCTTGATCATATCTCCCTTGGCGGCCTGTTGGGCATTCTTGCTTGCAGCGACAAGCGCGTGCGAGAAAGCCAGGTGTGCATGACCTGGATAGGTTTGGTTGCCAGCGTCCACGACGCAGATCGCTCGCGTGCCCTGACCATCCAGCAACTCGCGAAGCATCTGGCACTGAACAGACCAGCATCCCATAAATTTACGACCTTCTGACCTTTCCCCCGGGATC
>NZ_CALLYO010000236.1 GCF_937858865.1 uncultured Amaricoccus sp.
GAGCAATGGAACGCGAAAATCAATCTGGTGTCCCGCGACAGCCTGGCGAACGCGTGGGAGCGGCATTTTGCCGATTCGGCGCAGCTCTGGAGGCTGCGGCCGGCAGGAGCGCGGCGGTGGCTGGACCTCGGGTCGGGGGCGGGCTTTCCGGGCCTCGTCATCGCCGCGCTGGCGGCGGACGTCCCCGGCACGGAGGTTCACCTCGTCGAGTCCGATCAGCGCAAGGCGGCCTTCCTCGGCACGGTCGTCCGGGCGACCGGCGCTTCTGCGACCGTCCATTCGGAACGGATCGAGGCGCTGCCGCCGATGCAGGCCGACGTGGTATCCGCTCGGGCGCTCGCTCCGCTCGATCGCCTGCTGGCGATGGTGGAGAGACACCGCCGGCCGGGGGGAATCGGCTTGTTCCCGAAAGGGGCTTCGGTGCATAAGGAGATGGCCGAGGCCGCCGTGCACTGGCAATTCGATCACGCGATTCATCGCAGCCTGACGGACCCTCGGGCGGCAATAGTGGAAATCGGAGCGACCCGACGTGTCTGACCCTCAGCGACCGCATGTCCTGGCCATCACCAATCAGAAGGGCGGCGTCGGCAAGACGACGACCGCCATCAACCTCGGCACCGCGCTTGCGGCGCTCGGATACAAGGTGCTGGTCGTCGATCTCGACGCCCAGGGCAATGCCTCGACGGGGCTCGGGATCCCGCCGTCCGATCGCGCCTTCACCTCCTACGATCTGCTGTTCAGCGAAGACCGTTCCGGAATACGGGCCTACGAGACGGTGGTTCCCAATCTCACCATCATCCCGGCGACCCCGGACCTGAGCTCGGCTGACGTCGACATGGTGTCCGACACCCGGCGTCTGCAGAAGATGCAGGCGGGGTTGCGGGAGGGCGGGCCGGAGATCGCGGGGCAGGATTTCATCCTCATCGATTGCCCGCCGTCGCTGAACCTCCTCACCATCAACGCGCTGGTTGCGGCGGATTCCGTCCTCGTCCCCCTGCAATGCGAGTTCTTCGCCCTCGAGGGCCTCTCGCAGCTGATGCGCACGGTCCAGACCGTGCGTTCCGGGTCGAATCCGGCTCTGAAGATACAAGGTATTGTGTTGACCATGTACGATCGCCGCAATAACTTGTCGGGGCAGGTCGCGGCCGACGTGAGGGAGAACTTGGGCACCCTGGTCTATGACACGGTCATCCCGCGCAACGTCCGGCTGAGCGAGGCGCCATCGCACGCCGTGCCGGCGCTGATCTATGACCGGAACAGCAGCGGCAGCCTTGCCTACCAACGGCTTGCGGCGGAGCTTCTGGCGCGCATGGGCGTGCGCGCCGCGGTCGAGGCGGTATGAGCGGAGGGGCGGCGATGGAGCGCAAGGGTCTTGGTCGCGGGCTGTCGGCGCTGCTCGCCGACGTGGCGCCGGTCGAGGAGGCGCCGCGTGCCGCGCCCGAGCGCGGTGCCGCGAAGGGGCAGAGCCGGGTGCCGATCGAGCAGATCCGGGCGAACCCCGACCAGCCGCGGCGGTCGTTCGACGAGAAGGAGCTGCAGGACCTTGCGGCGTCGATCCGCGAGAAGGGCGTGATCCAGCCGCTCATCCTGCGGCCGCATCCGGTCGAGGCAAGCCAGTACGAGATCGTCGCCGGCGAGCGGCGCTGGCGGGCGGCACAGCTCGCCGGGGTGGCCGAGGTGCCGGCCGTGGTGCGCGAGCTCAGCGACAGCGAGGTGCTGGAGCTCGCGATCATCGAGAACGTGCAGCGGGCGGATCTCAATCCGCTGGAGGAGGCGCAGGGCTACCGCCAGCTGATGGACCGCTTCGGCCATACCCAGGAGCGGCTGGCCGAGGCGCTGGGCAAGAGCCGCAGCCATATCGCCAACCTGCTGCGGTTGCTCACGCTCCCCGAGCCAGTTCTCGAGCTCGTGCGGGAGGGCAAGCTGACCGCCGGTCACGCGCGGGCCCTGGTGACCGCCGGTCATCCCGAGGCGCTGGCGCGGCGCGTGGTCGAGGGCGATCTGTCGGTCAGGCAGACCGAACAGCTCGCGCGCGCGGCCGCGCCCGGGACCGGCACGCCGCGCTCGTCCGGCCGGTCTCCGGCCAAGGATGCTGATACCCGCGCGCTGGAGGAGGACCTGACGGCCACGCTGCGACTGAAGGTCACCGTCGAGCACAAGCCGGGGCAGCAGGCCGGGGAAGT
>NZ_CALLYO010000237.1 GCF_937858865.1 uncultured Amaricoccus sp.
GGTAATCGCGTTCAACAAGGCGCGGGAGGCTGCAACCGGCGCGGACTGGTTATGGTCGTTTGTGCGCGCGGACGGGGGCCAGTCGCTAACGATGCTCGTCCAGGCCAAGCGGCTTGAGGATGCCGAGCAAGTCTATCAGGGTATCAATCGCAATATCGGCAAGCGGACACCGCCCATCCGCCAGATCGATCAATTGCTCGCCACGGCGCAAAGCCAAGGGGTTCCAGCCATCTATGCCTTCTACAATCATGTTACAAGCGCGAGCCGCGTGCCCCGGAAATGCCGGTCGCTGCAGTCGATCGATCCTGATCAGGTGCGCGGCTTCGGCATTAGCCTAGCCGAAGCGTCAATGGTCGCAGGTGCGCTCCCGAACGAGTCGTTTGACGTGCACAGAAACCATTCTATTCCGCTGCACTGCCTGTTGTGCAACGGTGGCCAAGGGACCCGACCAGCCGGCGGGACGCCGGAGATGGCCGCGTTTGGCCTTGCCCGGTTGCGCTCTCTGGCATCGCGCGAAGTGCATGATTTGGGTGATCTGGGTATGCGGTTGGGCCTTCATCCGACGGTCGCATACGCGTTGGAGCTCACTGCGCGGCGCACTGATGGAGGCGACTTCCCTGCGCGGGATGACCTGCCAGACATAGCCGGTGTCGTCGTGCTTCGAGACACTGAAGGGGACCCCCGAGCAGGCTGAGTCTCAGGGCAATGCCTGAGACTCAGCCTGCTCGGAGCCTACTCCAGTAAGAGATCGATGCAGGGCACCGCTCGCAGTCATCGCCCCCAACCCGGCCCCTCCTGGCGCACAGCCGACGCGGCCCTCACCCGTCGCCGTCGCCGCCGCCGTCCGCCCCGCCCGCTCGCGCCCGCTTCGGTTGACAACGCCCGCGCCCCGCCCCATCTAGGCCGCCGACCGTGCGCCGCCTCCCCGGCGCCGCAGGAGCTAGCCCATGGCCGTCGTCGTCGTCGAATCGCCCGCCAAGGCGAAAACCATCAACCAGTACCTCGGCCCCGGCTACACCGTCCTCGCCTCCTACGGCCACGTCCGCGACCTGCCCGCCAAGGACGGCTCGGTCGACCCCGACCAGGACTTCGCCATGAAGTGGGAGGTCGCCCCCGAGAGCCAGAAGCACGTCCGCGCCATCGCCGAGGCGCTGAAGGACGACGGCAAGCTCATCCTCGCCACCGACCCCGACCGCGAGGGCGAGGCCATCTCCTGGCACCTCCTCCAGGCCCTGACCGGCCGCAAGGCGGTGAAGAAGGACACCGAGGTCGCCCGCGTCGCCTTCAACGCCATCACCAGGGCCGCGGTCGCCCAGGCGATGGAGAACCCGCGCCAGATCGACATGGAGCTGGTCGACGCCTACCTCGCCCGCCGGGCGCTCGACTATCTCGTCGGCTTCAAGCTCTCCCCCGTCCTCTGGCGCAAGCTCCCCGGCGCCCGCTCCGCCGGCCGCGTCCAGTCCGTCGCCCTCCGCCTCATCGTCGAGCGCGAGATGGAGATCGAGGCCTTCCGCGCCCGGGAATACTGGACCGTCAAGGCGCTGCTCGCCACCCCCCGCGGCGACACCTACGAGGCCCGCCTCGTCACCCTCGACGGCCGCAAGCTCGACAAGTTCGACCTCGGCGACGAAGGCGCGGCCACGACGGCCGTCGCCGCCATCGAGGCCCGCGACCTCACCGTCTCGGCGGTGGAGTCGAAGCCCGCAACCCGCAACCCGGCCGCCCCCTTCATGACCTCCACCCTCCAGCAGGAGGCCAGCCGCAAGTTCGGCTTCGGCGCCCGCCAGACCATGAACGCCGCCCAGCGCCTCTACGAGGCCGGCCACATCACCTACATGCGCACCGACGGCATCGACATGGCGCCGGAGGCGGTCATGTCCGCCCGCGACGTCATCAAGGCCCGCTACGGAGCGGACTACGTCCCCTCCTCCCCGCGCATGTACAAGAACAAGGCCAAGAACGCCCAGGAAGCCCACGAGTGCATCCGCCCGACCGACATGGGCAAGCACCCCGACAGCATCCGCCTCGAGCCCGACCAGTGGAAGCTCTACGACCTGATCTGGAAGCGCTCCCTCGCCTCCCAGATGGAGGCCGCCCGCTTCGAGCGCACCACCATCGACATCGCCTCTGCCGACCGCGCCGTCGGCCTCCGCGCCACCGGCCAGGTCGTCACCTTCGACGGCTTCCTCAAGGTCTACACCGAAGGCCGCGACGACGAGGACATCGACCTCTCCGAAGACGGAGACGGCGGCCGCCTGCCGAACATCGTCAACGGCGAGCCCGCCCAGAAGCGCAGCGTAACCCCGGAACAACACTTCACCCAGCCCCCACCCCGCTACACCGAGGCCACGCTGGTCAAGCGCATGGAGGAGCTCGGCATCGGCCGCCCCTCCACCTACGCCT